>NZ_JBSICA010000057.1:0-9701 GCF_058245595.1 Pseudomonas sp. UF-293
TGTGGGAGTGAGCTTGCTCACGAAAGCGCAGGCACATTCGACATTTTCTTAGACTGGTGTACCGCAATCGCCAGCAGGCTCGCTTCTACAGTTGACCGTGTTTCAATTCGCCAACGCAAAAACGCCTGCTTTCACAGCAGGCTTTTGCGTGAGTGATGAACTTACTTCTGCTGCGTCAGCGCCGAGTAGCTGTTCATCAGGTTGCGATAGTTGGGAATCCGCTGCGACAGCAGGTTACCCAGGCCTTCAATGTCGTTGCGCCAGTCGCGGTGCAGTTCGCATGCCACCGAGAACCAGTTCATCATCTGCGCGCCGGCCTGAGTCATGCGGCTCCATGCGGCTTGCTGCACGGTGGTGTTGAAGGTGCCGGACGCATCGGTGACCACGAACACATCAAAACCTTCCGCCAGCGCCGACAGGGTCGGGAACGCTACACACACATCCGTTACCACACCGGCAATGATGATCTGCTTGCGCCCGGTGGCCTTGATTGCCTTGACGAAGTCTTCGTTGTCCCACGCGTTGATCTGACCTGGGCGAGCGATGTACGGCGCGTCCGGGAACATCTCTTTCAGCTCCGGCACCAGCGGGCCGTTCGGGCCTTGTTCGAAGCTGGTGGTGAGGATGGTTGGCAGGTCGAAGAACTTGGCCAGATCCGCCAGCGCCAGCACGTTGTTCTTGAACTCGTTCGGCGAGAAGTCCTGCACCAGCGAGATCAGACCTGTCTGGTGATCCACCAGCAGTACGATAGCGTCGTCTTTGTTCAGGCGGTTGTAGGTTGGAGTGGTCATGATGTGCGTCCCTTTTCAAGTTTGAAGTTTTGTTGTTGCGTTCAAGTTGGGTACAGATTACTGACGCACAGCAAAGGGATAAATCGGCTGAAAAGCGTTTTACCGTCCACTCAAACGAGACAATCGTTCAAGTCCCGCTCTGATTAGATACACCACAGTACAAATGAAGTACCTCAGCCCCCATTTATCAACTCCTCGCAACTTTCTAAAGTCCTCTCCAACAGCCACCCGCCATTCCGACGGGCAAGCGACAGAGGAAATCATCATGAGCACATCGAAAAAAGTAGTTGTCATCACCGGCGCCTCGCAAGGCATTGGTGCAGGTCTGGTCGAAGGCTTTCGCGCCCTTGGTCATCAAGTAGTCGCAACCTCGCGCTCGATCACAGAATCCAGCGACCCGGATGTTCTGACCGTCGCCGGTGACATTGCCGATCCGCAAACCGCCGAGCGCGTGATTCGTGCTGCCGTGGCCCGGTTCGGTCGCATCGATACGCTGATCAACAATGCCGGGATCTTTCTGGCCAAGCCGTTCACCGCTTACAGCCAGGCGGACTATGCCCAGGTCGTGGCGACCAACATGAGTGGCTTCTTTTACATTTCGCAACTGGCCATCGCGGAGATGGAAAAACACCGCAACGGCCACGTCGTCAGCGTGACCACCAGCCTGGTCGATCATGCAATCGATGGCGTGCCGTCGGTATTGGCGTCGCTGACCAAGGGTGGCATCAACGCCGCGACCAAATCCCTGGCGATCGAGTACGCCAAGCGCGGCATCCGGGTCAACGCCGTGTCGCCGGGCATCATCAAGACGCCGATGCACGCCGAGGAAACCCATCAGGCGCTGGGCAGCCTGCACCCGGTCGGCCACATGGGGGAAATCGACGACATCGTGCAAGCGATCCTCTACCTCGACGGCGCAAATTTCGTCACTGGCGAGATCCTGCATGTCGACGGTGGCCAGAGCGCCGGCCATTGATCGAAACCCTGCAACGCCGCCGGTGGATACCGGCGGCGTCGTTGGTTGTGGTACACAGAGGATGAACGTCCGTCGACCCTCGGTGCGAGCCACAATGAAACGCCATTTTGAAGACTTGCAGTTAGGCAGTATCGAACTGTTCTGCCTGGCCGCCGAAGCCGGCAGCTTCACCGCCGCTGCGCAACTGGCCGGGGTCACGCCGGCGGCCGTGAGCCGGTCGATTCTGCGTCTGGAGCAACGCTTGGGTTCGCGACTGTTTGCCCGCACCACGCGCAGCATCCGCCTCACCGACGCCGGACGGAGCTTCTTCGAACAGTGCAGCCAGGCCCTGACGCAACTGATCGAAGCGCAGCAGGAAGTCATGGGCGCACAGACTTCGCCCTCAGGTCGCTTGCGCATCAGCCTGCCAACCACCTACGGGCACCACCGCATCCTGCCGCTGCTGCCGAAATTTCGCGCGCTGTACCCCGAGGTCACGGTCGACGTGCACTTGGGCAATCGCAATATCGACTTCGTTGAAGAAGGCTACGACCTGGCGATACGCGTACGCGCGCAACCGGACTCGACCCTGATCGCGCGCCTGCTGGAAGACGCCAGTCTGGTTGTGGTTGCCGCCCCCGAATATCTGCACAGAGCCGGCACGCCGCAGACCCTCGACGACCTGATCGAGCATGAGTGCATCCAGTTCGAATTACCCAGCAGTGGGCGTCGGATTTCCTGGCTGTTCCAGGAAAACGGCAGAGACCTGGAAGTGGTCTCTGACGGGGGCTATTCCTGCTCCGACGATGTGCTCGGCGGTGTGACGTTGGCCAAGCACGGCGCCGGACTGTTTCAGACTTACCGCTTCATCGTCGAGCAGGAACTCGCCGATGGCCGCCTGATTGAAGTACTGCAACCGTACGCCGGACGTTCGCGCCCCTACACCCTGCTCTACCCGCACGGCCGCTATGTGCCGCAACGGGTGCGGGCGTTTGTGGATTTTCTGTTGGGGTTTCGTGAGGAATGGGCTGGCTCTGGCAGTTCGTCGTTGCTCACTGCGCCGGGTCGTACTCGTTAACGTTCGGCACCTGCGCATGCAGGCGCCCGAGCAGTTCGATCAGCGTATCGACCTCCGCTTCCGACAAGCCGCTGAGCAAACGCCGCTCACGCTCCAATGCCACTTTCAGCACGCGCGCATGCAGTGCCTTGCCGCTGGCGGTGAGGCTGACCGTATTGCGCCGCGCATCCTTCGTGTCGACCTGACTGCGGATATGCCCGGCTTTCTCCAGCGCCTGCAATGAGCGGCTGACCGCGCTCTTGTCGAGGCCGATAGTTTGCGAAATGCGATTGGCGGTAATGTCGTTTTCCACCGCCAGCATCGAGAGCATGCGCCACTCGACCACGCCGATGCCAAAGTGCTTGCGATAGCACTGCGAGGCGCCCGCCGAGAGCTTGTTGGAAAGGAAATTCAACAACGCGGGAACATAACGAGACAGGTTTAATTGCGGTTCTGCAGACATCGAAGATTTACCCGAAAACGACGAAATGCCGGACTATTGGTTGACACCGCAACTAAATAATCAGAGGATTTCCCTGCCGAACGTTGCGGGCGATTCTGGCTGAATGATAGGCCGTCGCTCGCGTCATAAAAATAATTATCAGGTGTTGGTCATGAATCCTTTCATTTGCGCGTGCGTCGATTGGCCAAATTCGGCGATCAGCCTGCCGCCGCCCGCCCCCGGCTGATCCTTTCCACCGCTAATCCCCCGAGTCTTTTTTCAGCAGCCACTTCAGTGTGGAGGGACAGGTCATGCTCAACGTCATCGTCACCGGCAAAACCTGCGAAGCCGAAGGCATCTGCAGTTTTGAATTAAGCGCCACGGATGGCACCGTGTTGCCGCCGTTTGAAGCGGGCGCGCACATCGATGTTCATCTGGCCGACGGCCTGGTCCGCCAATATTCCTTGTGCAACGACCCCAGAGAACGCCAGCGCTATCTGATCAGCGTGCTCAAGGACCCGCAATCCCGAGGCGGCTCGCAGGCCATGCACGAGCAGATCCTCACCGGGCAAATACTGACGATCAGCGCCCCGCGCAACCTGTTCGCGCTTGAGCCCACCGCCTCGCGACATCTGCTGTTTGCCGGCGGCATCGGCATCACCCCGATGCTGGCGATGGTTTATGCCCTGGCTCCGCAAGAGGTGCCTTTCGAGCTGCATTACTGCTTTCGATCCAGCGAACGCGCAGCGTTTCTGCCGCTGCTGGCACAAGCCCCGTTCGCCGAGCGGGTCATCCTGCATGACGACAGCGGCACGCAGGCGCAGAAGCTCGACGCTGCGGCGCTGCTCGCCTCGCCCGACGCAGGCAGTCACCTGTACGTCTGCGGCCCAGGCGGATTCATGAGTCACGTCATCGAGACCGCGAAGCATGCAGGCTGGCCTGCACACCGAGTTCACCGGGAGTTCTTCGCCGCCGCGCCCATCAATCACAGCGCCGATTCGGCCTTCGAAGTCGAACTCGCCCGCAGCGGGCAGATCTTCCAGATCCCGGCCGACCGCAGCGTGTTCGAAGTGCTCGACGAGGCCGGTGTGGCCATCAACTCATCCTGCGAGCAAGGCATCTGCGGCAGTTGCGTGACCCGCGTGCTCAGCGGCATCCCAGAGCATCGCGACCAGTTCCTCAGCGCCGCCGAACAGGCCGCCAACGATCAATTCACTCCTTGCTGCTCGCGGGCCAGGACGCCGCGCCTGGTGCTCGATCTTTGAACAACAACAATTGGCTCGACAGGAGAACCTCATGAACACGTCCACGCCCGAATCACTCGCCAGCGAACTCTCAGCCCATGCTCTGCCCGAGTTTGCGCTGAATCAATGGTACGTCGCCGCCCTCGGTTGGGAGCTTAGGGACAAACCGCTGGGCCGGACCTTGCTGAACAACCCGGTGGTGCTGTTCCGCAAATCCGACGGTACCGTCGCTGCCCTCGAAGACCGTTGCTGCCATCGCGCCTTACCGTTATCCAACGGCACGCTTGAAGCCTCCGGCATCCGTTGCGGCTACCATGGCCTGCTGTTCGACGACGCCGGCAAGTGCGTGGAAATTCCCGGGCAGGACAAGATCCCAAGCAAGGCCAAGGTGCCGGCCTATCATGTGCGCGAGCAGGACCAGATCGTCTGGATCTGGTTCGGTAGCGCGGCGCAGCCAGAGCCCGATTGCGAACCGCCACACTACGCCGTGCACAGCAGCGGCCAATACCTGTTCGACGGCAGCGTCTATCACTACGAGGCGCCGTATCAGCTGATTCACGACAACCTGATGGACTTGAGCCACCTGGGCTACGTGCATCTGCGCACCATCGGCGGCAACGCCAGCATCCACATGAACGCGCGGATGACCGTGGAAAGTGAAGGCAACGTAGTGCGCGTGGTGCGCCATATGCCGGACTCGGTGCCACCGCCGACTTATACCGCCGCCTACCCGTTCAAAAGCACCGTCGACCGTTGGCAGGAAATCGAATTCCACGTCAGTCATCTGCGCATCTGGACCGGTGCGGTAGATGCTGGCAGCGGCTCGCTGGACGATCCCGAGCGCGGCGGTTTTCATATGCGCGGCTTTCATGGCGTGACACCGGAAACCGCGACCACCAGTCATTATTTCTGGACCATCGCCACCAATCCGGCGAGCGATCCGCAGGCGATCAAGGACAAGGTCGTCGAGCAGACCATCCTGACCTTCGATGAAGACAAGCAAGTGATTGAAGCGCAGTACCGCAATCTCTGCCGGTTCGGTGCACGGCCGATGATCGACATTCACGTCGACGTCGGCGCCAACCGCGCCCGGCGGATCATCGAGCAACTGCGTCAGGCGTAAGCCGCTTCAGCCGGTCTGACGCAGGCGGCTGAGCTCCTTCGACGGCGGGCAGCCGAACTGGCGGTTGTATTCGCGGCTGAACTGCGAGGCACTTTCGTAGCCGACGCGATAGCAGGCGCTGGACACATCCAGCCCTTCATTGATGATCAGCCGCCGCGCCTCTTGCAGGCGCAGCTGTTTTTGATACTGCAGCGGGCTCATCGCGGTGACGGCTTTGAAGCGGTGATGCAGCGCCGAACTGCTCAGATTGGCCACCTGCGCCAGCGCGTCGATGCGCAGCGGCTCGGTGAAATTCTTGTTCAGCCAGTCTATGGCCCGCGTGACCCGATGGGTCTGCGAATCGCTGACGGCGATTTCATACAACAGATGCCCGTGCTGGCCGCGCAGCAGGCGGTAATACAGCTCACGCAACACCATCGGCGCGAGCATGCCAATGTCGCGCGGATTATCGAGCAGGCGCACCAGACGCAGCATGGTGTCGAGCAATGTCACGTCGATTTTGTCGAGAAACATCCCGCGCCCGGCGTCCTGCGGCATGCCGGTCAGCGGCGATTCGGCAATCAGTTGCGTCAGTTGCGCCGGGTCGAAATCCAGCCGAACGCAAAAATACGGTGCTTCGGGCGAGGCTTCGATCACCCGTCCTGACACCGGCAACGTCACCGACACCACCAGGTAATTCAACGGGTCGTAGAGGAAACGTTCGTCACCCAGCCCGACTTCCTTGCGCCCCTGCACGATCAGGCATAGCGCCGGACGGTGCACGACATGAATCAGCTCGGACGGCCCATCGAAACGGATCACGTGCAGCGGCGCAATCGCGGTTTCGTAGGTGCCCGGCGCGTCGAAGCGTTGAGTCAGCAAGCGCACCAGTTCGGCGCGATACACCGCCGTGTCGTGGAGGATGGAAGCGTCGTGGTTATCCATGCAAAGGGCCTCGAAAGCAGACGAAGGTGGGTCAACTGCCCAGGAAGATTAGCCAGTTTTACCCAGCGGCGACTAGATCAAAGATGCTGCAGTTTTGCCTGATTCTGCGTGCTCGTGATCGCGGCAAAGCCATGGGCGCGTTCTCACACGCGCCCTTGGTTTCTCACACCACTATCAACCCGCCGTTACCGTCATGCCGCCATCGGCCATGACCACCGAGCCGACCATGAAACTGGCGCGGCCGGAGGCAAGAAAGGTCACGATTTCGGCGATCTCTTCCGGCTGCGCCGCCCGACCGATCGGCGCCGCTTCGCCGTGCTGCGCGAGGAACCCTTGGCCGTCCTCAACTACATCATTGAGGATATTGGTCACCACATCGCCGACGCCGATGGCATTGACGCGAATGCCGTGTTCGATGACTTCCAGGGCCAGCGTACGAGTCAATTGCGCCAGCGCACCTTTGGAAGCGGTGTAGGCGGCAATGGTCGGAAAGGCAAAGTACGACGCATAGGAAGCAATATTGACGATTGCACCGGACTTGTTCGGGATCATCGCCTTGACCGCTTCGCGGCAGTGCAGGAAAGCTGCCGTGGCATTCACTGCCTGGATCTTTTCCCAGTCGTCGCGGCTCATGTCGATCACCGCTTTGTTGATGATGATCCCGGCGTTGTTGACCAGAATATCCAGGCGCCCGAACTGCTCGACGGCAAGGCCTACTGCACGTTCGGCGGCGCCATCCTCAGTGATGTCCGCCACCAGCGGCACCAGATCGGGACGAGCCAGTGCTTCGACAGCCGGGTTGAGGTCTTCGGCAATCACCTTGGCGCCGCGAGCGTGCAGCATCAGCGCAATCGCCTTGCCGATGCCGCTGGCCGCGCCAGTGACCAGGGCAACTTTACCGGCGACTTCTTGTGGCAGGGTGTGGTTGAAATCAGTCATGGTTTTAACTCCTCGATAGCGAATCGGTGTTGCGCCTGATGACGCGGTCGTAAACACCACTTCACTGTCGCGCACTGTCCGCCGCCGGGCTTTCGGGCGATTGCCGGGACTGTCGGAGTTTTGCGCTGGAGTTTCTCGTTCGCCCGCCCTAACCTTCAAAATCATTCGCAGCCGAAGCTTTTGATGGAGCGTCCTGTGCCCTCTGCCAGCCCTACTACACCGACAATCAGCCAGCCGGCGCGCATCGCCGCCGAAGCCATGCCGGAGCATTTGCCCGGTGTTGCGGAAACGACGATGGCGCGGCCGCAGATCAAGGATGCGGTGGTGCAGTTGTTCCGCCATCAAACCCTGCTCGAGCCGATCCGCGTGCCATGCGTGGCCGAACCGCTGCTGGTGCTGGTACTGGTTGGCACTGCCCGGGTCGAAGAACGTTCGTTGGGCGGAGAGTGGCAGGCGAGCCAGGTCACGGCGGGCGACTTCTTCCTGACCAACACCCGCGAACCCTACGAAATGCGCTGGCAAACCGAAGGTTGCGAGGTCTTCGAAGTCATGCACCTGTACCTCGGTCTGGGCCTGATCGAACAAGCGGCGCGCGAAGCGTTCGGCGAACAGGCGGGTGCAGTGACGTTTGTCGATGTGTCCGGTGCGCGTGACGAGCAGGTCAGCTTCATTCTTGAGCAACTACGAATCGAACTCACACAACAGCGCCAGCCCAGCGCACTGCTGGTGCACAGCCTGGCTCAGGCGTTGGCGATCCATTTGCTGCGTCATTACCTCGACCCCGACAGCAACCCGCGCCGCGACAACGCCCTGCCCGCCTACAAACTGCGTCGGGTGATCGAAGCCATGAATGCGCATCTCGCGGAGGATTTCAGCCTCGGTGATCTGGCCGCAGTCGCCGGGCTGAGCGACTACCACTTCAGCCGCACCTTCAAGCGCGCCACCGGTTTATCGCCCTCGCAATACTTCATCCGCCTGCGCATCAGCCGCGCGCGTCATCTGTTGCTGGAGACCGCACGCAGCGTGATCGACATTGGCCTGGAGGTTGGCTACTCCAGCCCCAGCCACTTTTCCCAGGTATTCCGCCGTGAAGTCGGGGTAACTCCGAGTGCCTATCGCGATGCACCACGCGGCGGTTAAAGAACGTTCGAAAAGCGACGCAGCAGAATTGGGCAAATCCGGTGGAGGAATCGATTAATAACCCATGAGCCGCCGCACTTAATCTTCTTCCAAGCCCACTCACGGGCACATAGAAGAGGACGACGTCATGCTGAACATTCAAGACAAAGTGATCGTGATTACCGGCGCCAGCAGCGGCATCGGCGAAGCCGCCGCTCGCCTGCTCGCCGAACGTGGCGCCAAAGTGGTGTTGGGTGCACGGCGCACCGAGCGTCTGGCAGTGATTGCCGAAGAGATCAACGGCGCCGGTGGCCACGCGCAATTCCGCGCGCTGGACGTCACTGACCAGCAGGATGTGCAGCGCTTCGTCGATTTTGCCGTTGAGCATTACGGCCGCGTCGATGTGCTGGTCAACAATGCCGGCGTGATGCCGTTGTCACGGCTGGATGCGCTGAAGGTCGATGAGTGGAACCGCATGATCGACGTCAACATCCGTGGCGTACTCCACGGCATCGCCGCCAGCCTGCCGTTGATGCAGCGCCAGCGCGCCGGGCAGATCATCAACATCGCCTCGATCGGTGCCTACGCGGTCAGCCCGACTGCGGCGGTGTACTGCGCGACCAAATATGCGGTACGGGCGATTTCCGAAGGCCTGCGCCAGGAAGTCGGCGGCGATATCCGCGTCACTGTCATCGCACCGGGCGTGACTGAATCGGAACTGGCCGACAGCATCTCCGACGAAGGCGGCCGCGCGGAGATGAAGTCTTTCCGCAAGATCGCCATCCCCGCCGAAGCCATCGCCCGCGCGGTTGCCTACGCCGTCGAACAACCGGCAGACGTCGACGTCAGCGAACTGATCGTCCGCCCGACCGCGAGCCCCTACTGAAACCGGGAGTTAATCTGTACAAGCGAGCCTGCTCGCGAAAGCGCTGGGTCAGTCGGCAAAGATGTTGAATGTGCCGCCGCCTTTGCGGGCAAGCCCGCTCCCACAGGAGACTTGTGGCGCCACCCAATCAATGGTCAACACGGGACATTGTGGGAGTGAGCTTGCTCGCGAAAGCGCTGGGTCAGTCGGCGAAGATGTTGAATGTGCCGCCGCTTTCGCGG
>NZ_JBSICA010000058.1:0-7801 GCF_058245595.1 Pseudomonas sp. UF-293
AGTTCAGTCGGTTAGAATACCGGCCTGTCACGCCGGGGGTCGCGGGTTCGAGTCCCGTCCGCTGCGCCATATTCGGTATCTGGAACTGAACGCCAGACACCACGGAAAGCCCGCCTTGTGCGGGCTTTTTGCTGTCTGCGATTTATAAAATCGCCGCGCTACTGCGCCGCATTGCGGGCATGCCGATAATCGCTCACCGCCTCGTACACCGCCTTGCGCAAGCGATTGATCCCGCCAATCGGCCGATGCGCCTCGATGCCGAACCATGGGTTGAACGACAGGTTGTCGCATTGCAGATTCAGCGCCGGCGTATCGAAGTCCTGCGCAGGCAGAGTGATCCGCGCCACCGTTTCAAACGGTGCATCCTGCTCACGCCACTCGATACTGGTGTCCTCAATCGGCATGTACTTGTTCGCGTCCTGGCGCTGGATCTGCAGGGCAAAACACGCCGGCACCCGATCCGTCGACAACTGTTGATTCAGTGCGCTGCGCAGGAAATTCGGCAAGTCGTGATTCTGTTTGGGCAACGTATACGCCGGGCAACGCTCGGGATCCGGCACAACGCGGAATTTGGCATTGGCCTCACCGAACTTGTAAGGCGATACCGAGAAGTAGGTAGTCGCGGTCGGGCTGTCCGGCGGCGCTGACAGCGTAGCCAACGCGATAAATAGATGACGGACCTGCCAGGTGCGCGGATCCCATGTCGGAAAAAACGCCATGACCTTCCTGTCGTCGGCCTGCGCCGCAACATTCTGACGATACTCGGCGACATTGCCGACAAAGAAATTCGGATGGCTGAACATCACGAAATCCTGTTCATGCTGGTCCTGGCGATTGCCGAGCAGTTGCGTGCCAGGAACCTCAAGCAACTTGATCGCCATCCCGCGCGCGTCGCGAATGCTGTCGAATTGGGGGTAGGCATTGCCGTTGGACAACCGGATCAGCGCTTGCCAGGTCTTGCCCGGCTCGCTGAACACACCCTGTCGCAGCGATTGCGCCAGTTCCGGTAAAACCTGCACTTGCGCCTTCACGCAGCCATGCGCCTTGGCGTGGGCATCGCGCAGATAACGCGTGGGTTCGCGGTGCTGGTCGACGATGCGCACTGCGGTTTGAATGACGTCCTGGGTCATCGCCGTTTCGCCCGCTGGAATCTGTTCCTGTGCAGATACCGGCCCCCGATGCTGCCAGGCAAACCACGCGGTGGCGATGGCCCAGCCGAGCAGGGCGATGACCAGCAGGATCAGCAGCGTCTTGCCAAGCAGACGCCCCAACCAGAGCCAGAAGCGAGCCAGTGGCGGCAGTTCCTTTTTGAATGTCGGCATGATCATGGCAACTGCGCCTCCAGTGGTCCGCCCAATACTTTCAGGTATTCGAGCAGCGCCCAGCGCTCCTCGGGTTGCAGGAGTCGGCCGATCACCCCGTTGCCGCGAGCGCCGGCGCGGAATTCGTGGCCGCTGTTGCGGTTGCCGCTGATGCGCGTGTCGAACAGAAACCCGTTGGCGAAAGCCTCGGTGCGATAGCCGAGATGGCGCGGGTCGTATTCGAGCGTGCCTTTATAGAAGGTTGGCGCGCGCTCATCCTGCGGTGACAGCAACTGATAGATGCTCGGCACCGAACCATTGTGCAGAAACGGCGCAGTCGCCCACACGCCTGCCAGCGGTCGGGCCTTGTAAGCGATTTTTTCGCGCACGCCGATTGGCAATCCAAAACCATCCATGCGCGGTTTTTCTTCCGGCGTGATGTTCGCTTCTTGATAGGCCCGTTTTTCTACAAACGCGGTGACGTAAGCCAGGCCCTTGGCCACCGACAATTGGCTCAGATCAAGCGGCTCCTTGGGGGCGGGGTGCAGTTTGACGTCCATCGTTTCCAGTTCTTTGACATCCCATTGCAGTGCACGCAGGTCGAAACGGTGACTGGCGATGTTGTTGGCCGCATTGGGATCGGTGCCGATCACGTCTAACGGCAGCATGTGCAGGTGCTGAACCCAGCGTTCGCCTTCTTGGGATTGGCGCGGGACATGGCAGCCGGCGCAGTTTTCCGCGAACAGCATGCGGCCCTTGGCGGCCAACGGCTTGTCGATCGCACCGAACAGATCTTCCGGCCAGGTTGGCGGCTTCAGTTGTTGCAAGGTTTCTTCGATGGCGTGCAGATCACGTACGCGCACGCTGGAGGGATAGCGCTCAGCGCCTTGTAGCGGCTGGCCGTTGCCATCGAAGAAGTTCAGCGTGGCACCGACGCCGAGCGCCTCGCCGATATTGCGCGCCATTGGCTGCTGGGCCGAGCCGTTCCACTGCACCCAGTCGAACGTCCACATGTCCCACAGTTGCGGATAATCCACCGGGGCATCGGCTACGCGGTAGTTGGCAGGGGAAATCGCATCGCCAAATGCCGCGTTGGCAATCCGGCCGAACGCATCGGTGCGCCCGGGTCCTTCCTCGGTCGGATAGAGGCCGCGATGGGTGTCGTTCCACGCCACTTTGACGAAGGTGTTCAGCGAGGTCTTGAGCTCGCTGCGCAACTGTTCGCGGCGCGCTTCGTAATCGTCTCCGAGCACCTGACGGGCGAAGCGCTCGAATTTCCACGGGTTGTAGTAGGTCGAGGTCAGACTGGCGACCAAGGCCTGTCCGAAACTGCCACCACGCAATGTAGGAACGCTGGAAGGCAATACATGTTGCGCGGTACCGCCATCGATGCGCACGGCCTGACCTTTGAAGCGCAACTCGCCGGTGTGGCAAGCGGCGCAGGTGATGTCCAGATAGTGCTCGGAAGCGTTGCCGGGATTCTGGTGTCGGGCGAAACCGACGGGGAGGTTGCCGGGGTTGTTCGCGGTAGCTCTTTGCTGCGGATCGACCAGGAAGCCGAAACGGGCGAGGTATTCGGGTGAGGCGAAGCGCTGTTCAGAGAAAGGCAATTCCAAGGCCTGGAACCACTCGTAACGCAGACCTTTGACTTGCGTGCCCTGCGGCGTGAAGTAGTAAGTCTGGCGTTGCGCTTCGCTCCACTGATTCAGGTAACGCACCTGCTGGGGTGGGGTGTAGAAGGGCAATTTCGGGTTGGCGACGTAATAGACGATGACGGCAAGGGCGATTACCGCCAGCACGATCACCACAGCGAGAACGCGGGATAAGAGGCGCAAGTTGAACATCCTTGTCGAATTGTTGCGATGTTATGCCTGAGCGGCGCTGGCTGGGCAAGTGGCCATTACGCCAGAAGCTGCGGCAAGTGACGACGACCCTTGTCGTCCATGGATGACAGAAGCTTCATCCAGCCATCGTCCAAATGCGTTTTAATCCCTGAACTTATCGGAAGATTCCTGCTCTCATGCCGGTAGCCATTGGTCGTGGCGGCCTGATAAGCTCGCGGCTTTACTCGATTGCCCATTCGGCGCATGAACAAGGAAATAGCATGAAACAGCATCGGTTGGCGGCGGCGGTAGCCCTGGTTAGCCTGGTACTCGCGGGTTGTGACTCGCAGACCAGCGTAGAGCTGAAAACCCCGGCGCAAAAAGCTTCCTACGGCATCGGCCTGAACATGGGCAAAAGCCTTGCCCAGGAAGGCATGGATGATCTGGACTCCAAAGCGGTAGCCCAGGGCATCGAAGATGCCGTTGGCAAGAAAGAACAGAAGCTGAAAGATGAAGAACTGGTCGAAGCCTTCGCCTCGCTGCAAAAGCGTGCTGAAGAGCGTATGGCCAAGATGAGCGAAGAGTCGGCAGCTGCCGGCAAGAAATTCCTCGAAGAAAACGGCAAGAAAGCCGGTGTCACCACCACCGCTTCCGGCCTGCAGTACGAAGTAGTGAAGAAAGCCGATGGCCCACAGCCTAAGCCGACTGATGTCGTCACTGTTCATTACACCGGCAAGCTGACCAACGGCACCGTGTTCGACAGCTCCGTGGAGCGCGGCAGCCCGATCGATCTGCCAGTCAGTGGCGTGATCCCGGGTTGGGTTGAAGGTCTGCAACTGATGCACGTTGGCGAGAAGTACAAACTGTACATCCCTAGCGATCTGGCTTACGGCGCTCAGTCGCCAAGCCCGGCAATCCCGGCCAACTCGGTTCTGGTTTTCGACCTGGAACTGCTGGCCATCAAGGATCCAGCCAAAGAAGACGCCGCTGCCAAGTAACACGCAACGGCTCGAAAACAACGCCTCGCTTATGCGGGGCGTTGTTGCATCTGGAGGTTGAGGAAGGTAAACAGAGCGAACTGACGCCGTTCAACACAGTCATAGCTTTGAGGCTGCCCGCGCTAGACGCCCTGAGCCGCCAAGTCAATGAAATATTGGGCTTTTTTATGTGAGTAAAAAACGCCCGATCTAAGCGCAGCCCTTATGAAACGGGGCTTTCAGCGCTGAAATGCAGCTCTGTTCACAAGGTTATCCACAATTTGTGTGGATAACATTTCAACGGGAAGAATAGATGAAAGCTCCGTGGAATTTCGCTCGATTCCTGCCCTTGGCCGGCCGTCTGCTGGCCCGTGGACGTCTGCCAACCCTGCTGTTTGCCGTGGCCAGTAAAGGTGCCGCGCAGGGCAATCGTCTGGGCAAACTCAAGGATGATCTGCGCTTGCTGCAGTCGCTGTGCATGGCCTACTGGCGTGGCGAGTATCGCGCGATCAGTGCCAAGTCACTGATTTCGGTGGTGGCGGGCCTGATGTATTTCCTCAGCCCGGTGGATGCCATTCCGGATTTCATCCCCATGTTCGGCATGCTCGATGACATCGCTGTCCTCGCCTGGCTGATGAAAACCCTCGATGACGAGCTCAACGCCTTCCGCCTGTGGCGCAAGCGTCAGCAACCCGAGAAGCTGGCGGTGGTTGAACGCCTCCCCGATACCCCTGAACAATTGCAGCTGCAAGGCCCGAAAAAGCCCTGATTGACCAAGACTGCCTACAGATAGATACCACTCGCGACCTTAGCCGCTGTTAGGATTACACTTCTAGGGAAAAGTGCCGACTCGCTAAGTGGTGTTGTCCTACGGGGTAGTCATGGATATTCAGATAATTGCACGCGATGGCGAACCCGAATACGCGGTTCTGCCGTGGGCTCAATATCAGGCTCTACTGAAAGCAGCAGGGATCAACGCAACATCGGCGCCGCAGCCAGCAGCGCCGCTCGCCGCCTCACCGGAGCCGATTCTTCCGGGTCTGGATCAATTACGCAGTTTGCGCGAAGGGAAGGGCATCGCCATCGAGGCGCTGGCCCGCACGGTAGGCATCAGCCCGTCTTATCTGGCCATGATCGAAAGTGGTGAGCGTCAGCCCGACGCCGCGATTCGCCGCAGCTTGGCCTGGGAACTGACGGTGCCAGGTTGGAGGGATGAATCGTGAGCGTACGCATCAGCCGTCAACATTGGGACGGATTGCTGGGGGAACTGGATCAGGCGCGCCGCCAGCGCCATCTTCTTACCTATCGAGCCCTGCTTGAACGTTTGCAGCTGCCGACGCCGGCGATGCAGACGCTGACGGCTGCGCTTGAGCATCTGGCCGCACTGGATGCCAAAGCCGAACAGCCGTTGCGCAGTTCGCTGGTCATCAGTCAGGGCGCGAGTCGTTTGCCGCGTACCGGGTTTTTTGAATGTGTCGAGCGTTTGGGGCGCTTTTCCGGGCCGTCGGACGGCGTTGCGGCCGCGTCCTGGCATGCGTCGGAAGTGGTCCGCGTCTTCGAATACGAATACCCGGAATCGGCGGAGGCCTGAGTGTTTCTACGGCTCAAGGCGCGGGCCGGTTACTGGCTGGCGCGCAGGCTTTTTCGTTGGTCGTGGTTCGTTCGCCAGCCGCGTGGCTGGCGCTGGCTTGAAGGCCAGTTCGCGCGCATGGCCAACCTCGGCGATGTCGGTGCGCAAAGCTTTTATGGGCACATTCTGACTTTTCGCGGCGTCGGGTTGGGCGCGCGTGAAGAAGGCGTGCGTTTACTGCGTCTGGCGGCGTTGGCTGGTGATGGTAAAGCGGCGTATCAAGTCGGCGTGATCAGCCTCGCCGGTACCCCGAGCAAAGCTCCGGATCCCGCTGAAGCCGCTCGTTGGTGGAGCATGGCTGCCAAAGCCGGACACCCGTTGGCCGAGCTTAAGCTGCAACAGCTGAAGGCTGGTGATTCAACGCAGTAATTCCATGTATGTCTTCTAAGTAAACGCGGCGCGAGGTTTTCCTCACGCCGCGTTTACGTTTCTGCCTGCACGTTTTTCGCTTGATGTTGAATTGCAGATTAGTCCTACATCCTTTGCCTACTCGCCTGACTTCTTTCCTTTTTGATCCCCCGCACAGTTCCCGCGACTAATTTCTTGCGCGAGGGACCGCTCATGCTTCAGCCCGTTTTTCAGCCCACCTTGTTTGCTCGCGTGTGTTGATGGAAGCCATCGCGCGCATCGAGCAGGAACTCGACAGCTTCCCGCAAACGCTCAGCCTCTACCGCAAACAGCTCGATCACTGGCTCAGTCGCAGGGTGGACCAGATCAGCGAGGCAGCAGACCTGCCATCGCTGGTGGGTATGGAGCGGATCATTCGCTTCGGCGATCGCAGCACGGCGGTCAGTAGCAGCGACGAGGAGTTTTCTTCCAGCGTCGTCCAGTGCCCGCAGGGCGGGCTCATGCAGATCGAGAGCAAGTTCGAATCGGTCTACGACATCCCGCTGGGCAACATTTCCGTCGATGTGGTCGACGTAGATAGCGGCAAGACCAGCCCGGTCACTCTTGATCAGCAGGGCAAGGGTGAATTCAGAGGCGAAGAGGGCAAGTTCTACCGCGTTCTTGTGCACAGCGCTGTCACCTCCAACCAAGTCGCGGAGCTGTTCAAATCCTATGACGGTTTGACCGGCGAGCTGGACGGCTGGCTGCGTAGCGAGTGGCAGGGTTTCAAGCCGCAGTGGCCACAATCGGTGGCGACCGCAGCCAGCAACGGCATGCTCGCCGGCAGTTGGGCGGCCATCGAGGGGGTATGGGACAGCCTCGGTCTGCTCTCGGAAATTCTTCAGGACCCTGGCAAGTTCGCCGAGCGTCTAGGCAGCGGCGCGGCTGATCTGATCGAGCTGGCACAGACCGCGCCTGATCTCATGGAAAAGCTGCAGTTGCTGGTCAGTGACGAGGCGGCGATGTGCTTGCTGCTGCGGTCGGCGAGCCTGTGGATGGAAATGCTGCCGCCCAGCGAGGTTGCCGGCAAGTCTGCTGAAGTGGCGTCGATGATGATCGTGCAACTGATCATCGATGTGTTGATCAGCGTGGTGCTGACGTTTGTCGGTGCAGGGGCGGGGATCGCCTACCTGACGCTACGTCTGGCTGACCGTGCAGCGCAGTTGTTCAACGTCGCCAAGCGTCTGGTCAGGGCGCTGTTCAGCATCGTCAGCACCTTCATTGAATACGTCGACCGCTACAAAGCCGTTGCCGCGCGCGGCATCGCCGCCGGGGTGAAAAAGGGCCGGTTGCAGTTGCGCTGGGATGCCAAGCGCAACGCCATGTTGAAGAAAGACGAACAGCACGACGACGTCCCCGATCAAGCGAAAAACCCCAACGGCGATGCCGCCGACTGCGTGCCCAACACCTGCAAAAACGGTTGTCCGGTGTCGATGGTCACCGGCGAAGAACTGCTGACCCTGACCGACGCGGTGCTCGACGGTGTGCTGCCATTCGAGTTCACCCGTTTGTACCGCAGCAGCGCGGTCGAGATCGACATCGGTTTGGGTTTCGGCTGGAGCCATACCCTGGCCCATCGGCTGGCCTTCGACGGCGATGGCGTGATCTGGATCGACCACGAGAACCGCCGTACCCGCTTTCCCCTGCCAAACGTCGCGCGCCCGGCGATTCACAACAGCCTGT
>NZ_JBSICA010000059.1:0-4535 GCF_058245595.1 Pseudomonas sp. UF-293
TGCTCGCGAAGGCGTCCTGTCAGTCATGAATGTGCAAGCTGACCCACCGCCTTCGGGAGCAAGCCCCCTCCCACATTGGTTCTGCGGTGGATCAAGGATCAGGTGGTGCACCCGCCATCCCTGTGGGAGCAAGCCCCTTGCCACACTGAGACGTCAGTGGTGGTGAAAACCTATACATATCAAAAAATCTGTATAACTATTGGCATTCGAATCGCCAACCGGACTTCGCTCCATGCCCTCTGCCCACCGCTTGCTCCTGATCCTCGGTGACCAGCTGTCATTCGACCTGGCCTCCCTGCAGCCACTCGATCCCCAACAAGACCTGCTGCTGATGGTCGAGGTCATGGAGGAAGCAACCCACGTCGCTCATCATCCACAAAAAATTGCTTTGATCTTCAGCGCCATGCGCCACTTTGCCGAGGCGTTGCGCGATAAAGGCTACCGCGTCCAATACGTCACCCTCGACGAACCGGACAACAGCGGTTCAATCCCCGGCGAATTGCAGCGCTGGCAAACCCTCACTGGTGCCGACGAGATCCACATCACCGAATGCGGCGACTGGCGCCTTGAACATTCAATCAAAGATTCGGGCTTGCCCGTGCACTGGCATTCAGACAGCCGTTTCCTCTGCTCCCGCGAAGAATTCTCCAACTGGGCCAGCAGCAAGAAACAGCTGCGCATGGAATTCTTCTACCGCGAGATGCGGCGCAAGAGTCGGCTGCTGCTCAATGGCGACGGCACGCCAGTCGGCGGTGCGTGGAATTTCGATGCGGAGAATCGCAAGGCCCTGCCCAAACACGCCAAACCGCCCTACCCGGCACGTTTCGCCAATGACGCAATCACCCAAGAGGTGCGGGCGTTGGTCAGCAAACGCTTCGCCACGCATTACGGCACGCTGGATGACTTCAACTACCCGGTGACCCACGCCGATGCCCAGGCCCTGTGGCAGTACTTTCTCGACTACGCGCTGGCCGGATTCGGCGATTACCAGGACGCCATGGCCAGCGGCGAACCGTTTCTGTTTCACGCACGGATCAGCGCGGCGCTGAACATCGGCCTGCTCGATCTGCGCCAGCTGTGCAGCGATGTCGAGGCGGCGTACTGGTCGGGGAGCATCGGCCTCAATGCTGCCGAAGGCTTCATTCGGCAGTTGATCGGCTGGCGTGAATACGTGCGCGGTGTGTACTGGCTGAAGATGCCGGACTACGCCGAGGGCAATGTGTTTGGTAACACGCGTTCGCTGCCGGAGTTCTACTGGACGGGTGACACGCAGATGAACTGCATGCGCCAGGCCATCGGCCAAAGCCTGCGACATGCTTATGCTCACCACATTCAGCGGCTGATGGTCACCGGCAACTTTGCCTTGCTCGCCGGGATTGCGCCGAAGGAAATCTGTGAGTGGTATCTGGCGATCTACATGGACGCCTTCGACTGGGTCGAACTGCCCAACACCCTTGGCATGGTCATGCACGCCGACGGCGGTTATCTCGGCTCCAAGCCTTACTGCGCCAGCGGCCAGTACATCAATCGGATGTCGGATTACTGCGGCGACTGCGCCTACAAGGTCAAGGAAAGCAGCGCGGACGATGCCTGCCCGTTCAACGCGCTGTACTGGCATTTCCTCATGCGCCACGGCGACATTCTGCGCGGCAATCAGCGCATGGGCATGATGTACAAGAACCTCGACCGCATGCCGTTGGCCAAGCAGGATGCCCTGTGGCAACGCGGGCAGATGCTGTTGGCGAAACTGGAAAGCGGCGAAGCTTTCTAGTGCGCCTCAGCGTGTCCGGCCAAACCGTTGCGCCCCGCCTCTTTCGCACGATAGAGCGCCTGATCGGCGGTCTCGATCATCGCGGATATGGTCTCCAGACTTGAGCCCGTTGCCACCGCGATACCAATACTCACCGTTACCCGCCCGAACGGACTGCCCGGATGGGCAATATTGGCCTGCTGCAACCGATCGAGCATTAGCTGCGCGACCACCGTCGCCCCGGCGCTGTCGGTTGCCGGCATGATCACCGCCATTTCCTCGCCACCGTAGCGCGCGACCAGGTCCGAGGGGCGTCGCACGCAGCCTTCAAGAATCTTGCTGACCGCTTGCAGGCAGGCATCGCCGGCGACGTGGCCCAAGGCGTCGTTGAACAATTTGAAGTGATCGATATCGATCATCAGCAAGGCCAGCGAGGTCCCGTCACGCTGCGCCCGCCGCGCTTCCACCGCCAGCGTCTCATCGAAACAGCGGCGGTTGGCCAAACCGGTCAGCGCGTCTTTCATCGCCAGCAATTCCAGCTGTCGATTGGAAGCGAGCAACTGCTGCTGGGCATCGCGCAACGCTTCTTCAGCCTCGGTGCGTCGGCGAATATCGAGGATCAGGAACCAGCCGATCAACCCGGTCAGCCCCAGCAGCCCGACGACCACCACCGCCGACAGTCCCGCTTCGATGCGCCACGCCGCGAGCGCTTCGTCCTTGCCCAGGGCAACGGTGGTGATCAGCGGCAGGGTTTCGCTTTTGCGAAAAGCGTACAGGCGTTCGACGCCGTCAAGGCTGGAGGTGTAAGAGGCGGTACCGACCGAGCGGTCGACCAGGTATTTGGCGTAGATCGGCGATTTTGAGAAGTTGCGGCCCATGTCCTGCTCGCGGAACGGGTAGCGCACCAGCAGCGTGCCATCGGTGTACGACAGACCGATCGCACCGTCCTGGCCAACGTCAAGTTTGCCGAATACGCGCAGGAAGTTTTCCACCCCCAGCGTCACCGCTACCACACCGGCGAACTGGCCAGCATCGTCATTGAAGCGACGGCTGATGGTCACCACCCATTCGTGATTGGAACGGCTCTGGATCGGCGGACCAATAAACGACTCGCGGCTCGGGTCGTCACGGTGGTGCTTGAAATAGGCGCGGTCGCTGCTGTTCGCTCCTGCCGGAATCGGCCGGTTGGAGGACATCAACCAATGCCCGTGCCGGTCGTAAATGGTGATGCCGCTGAGCTGCGGCATCAATGACTGCTGACGGTCGATCAGGGTCTTGATGCGCTGAATCTGCGCCGGTCCGTCGCCTTCGGCTTCCAGACGCTCGACCAGCCCGAGCAAGAGCAGCGAGCTTTGCCGGACGATGCCTTCGGTGTAGGTATTGAGCGCCTGGGTCAGGTTCAGGCCATGCACGTCGACCTCGGCCAGCGCGCGCTCACGCGAAGACCAGACTTTCCAGATCGTCAGCGAAGTCAGGGAACAGCCAATCACCAGCAGCAGGAGCATTACAAGGCGAGTATCACGCTTCACGTCAGTACCTTAAGGAAGTCCGGGGTCCATTCCAGCCATCATTCGAACGTCGGCACTCACGGCGGCCACGTGTTCCGGGGCGCAAGCATACAAGCAGTCTCAAGCGGCTGCAGCAACAGAGTGTGCAGGGCTAAACGGCGGGTGCAGCCGGTTTGAGAATCTCCACGAGGAAATCGATGAACACGTTGATTCGGCTCGATCCACGGTGATTGGGCAAATACAACGCGTTGATGCAACTGCTGGCGCTGCCGGGGTTGACCTCATAGTGCTCAAGCAAGCGCGTCAGGCGCCCGGCGGCGACATCGTCGCGCACCAGCCAGTCAGCCAGCAACGTCACCCCGCCACCACTGATCGCGGCTTCGCGAAGGATGTCGGCGTTGTTGCTTTGCAGGCGTCCCTGAACGTTGAGCTGGATCGGCTCTTCGTCGCCCTGAAAAGTCCAGTGATGATGGCTGCCGCCGTAATCGAAACGCAGGCATTGGTGCTCAAGCAGATCCCGTGGGTGCTCCAGCACACCGCTGCGCGCCAGATAATTCGGGCTGGCGACAATCCAACGCTGAAACTGCCCGACGCGTTTGCTGACGATGTCTTCGCTGACCACTGTCGAGCCGAGCCGCACCGATACGTCTATCTGCTCGCTGAGTAAATCGCTGACCTGATCGCTCAGCGACAGGCTGATCTCCAGCCCCGGATGGCGCTCGAGCAAGCGACTCAGGTGCGGCGCGATCAGCCTGCGGCCAAACTCCACCGGCACGCTGATGCGCAAGCGACCCTGGGCATCGCTGCCACGATCGGCGACCACCGCGTCGGCTTCGTCGATGGCATCGAGAATCGCCACGGCCTTCTCGAAATAGGTCTGGCCGGCGACGGTTACGCTGGTGTTGCGCGTGGTGCGATTGAGCAGGCTGGCGCCCAACTCGTTTTCCAGCCCCGCCACTTGCCGTGTCACCGAAGACGTCGAGATCCCAAGCTTGCGTGCCGCCGAGGAATAGCCCCCGCAGCGCACGGTTTCAACGAACATCTTCAAGGCCAGCAACTTGTCCATAAGCGGGGTCCGGTGGTGAGGGAACGCCGCTGATTGTGCATCAGCGCTCGCCACACGTCTTGTATCGTCGTGCTTGAGGGCGCCGGGCGCGGTAAACAATTCCATCTCGAAGGACCTCACTTTGTCGGAACGGACTTGCCCGCGAAGGCGTCCCGTCAGTCGAAAAATCTGTGCGCTGCCTCACCACCTTCGGGAGCAAGCCCCCTCCCAC
>NZ_JBSICA010000005.1:0-244213 GCF_058245595.1 Pseudomonas sp. UF-293
CAGCGGAAGGAGGTGCAGCGAAGCAAACCGTAGCCGCTGCGCCAGGATCGATCCCGGAGCGAAGGAACCCCGAGCCCGCGAGGGGCCGAACGTAGGAGCAAGCCTTTTGGGTTACCTTTTCGGCGTTTGGAAAAGGTGACTCGCCGTAAGGGCGAAACCGCCAGCCGCAACACCCGAAAAAACGGATATACACCCAAAACCCCAAGAGCCTGGTCGGCCCAAAGGCCGCCAAGCCCCCAAAAACCCCGCAAATGTCAAAACCGCTCCGCCACCCGCTTATACGGATAATCCGGCTCCCGATACTTGCCCGGCTTCTGCCGTTTCGGCAACTCGACCTTGTCGCGCTTCACCTCTTCATAGGGAATGCGACTGAGCAGATCAGTGATGATGTTAAGCCGTGCACGACGTTTGTCATTGGAATCGGCAACCCTCCACGGCGCCCAATCGGTATCGGTATGTTTGAACATCTCGTCCCGCGCCCGTGAGTAGTCATACCAGCGGCTGTAGGATTTCAGATCCATGGGTGTCAGTTTCCAGATCTTGCGCCCGTCATTGATTCGCGCTTCGAGCCGGCGGGTCTGTTCCTCCGGACTGACTTCGAGCCAGTACTTGAGCAGGATCACCCCCGAATCGACGATAGCGTTTTCTACCCACGGGATCGACTTGAGAAACTTGTCGGCCTGTTCTTCCGTGCAAAAGCCCATGACCCGTTCGACGCCGGCGCGGTTGTACCAACTGCGGTCGAAAATCACCACCTCGCCGCCCGCCGGCAGATGCGGCAGATAGCGCTGTACATGCATCTGACTTTTTTCTCGATCGGTTGGCGCCGGCAATGCCATCACCCGGAACACCCGTGGGCTGACGCGTTCCGTGATCGCCTTGATCACCCCGCCTTTGCCCGCACCGTCGCGGCCTTCGAAAACAATACACACCTTGACACCTTTGGCGATGACCCACTCCTGCAGCTTGACCAGTTCAATGTGCAGCTTGCGCAGCTGTTCGAGATAGTCCTTGTTTTTCAAGCGTGGACGTTCGATTGCCTTTGCAGGTTTCTTCTTGTCTTTCGCCATGAACCTGTCCTCGCGCTTCAACAGCCCGCTGAAATTGTTTATTGACCCGATGGCCCTGATCCGTGAGGTTAGTTGACGCCGGGTTGTTTGCCATCACCGGGCAAAAAAGCCCTGTCGCCATGTGTTTCCTGGGTTTGTTCCGACGTCGCACTGTTCATTGCCCGATCCCCTGTTTGCTGGAGTTTCTCGATGCCGTCGCCCAAATCATTGCCCACTGCCCTGCTCGGTCTGGCCCTGGCCTGCCCAGTGATGGCCGAGACCCAAGGTCTGGAGCTGGGGCAGGTATTGATTTCGGCGGATCAGCGCAGTGGCACCGATGCCTCGGCCGAAGAAGCCAGGGAACGCCTCGAACAGGTAGCCGGCGCCACCAACGTGGTCGATATGCGCCAGCCGTTGCAGGGCCGCGTTGCCAGCAATCAGGACGTGCTGGCCTATCAGCCGGGGGTCTATGCCCAGTCGGCGGGCAACGAAGGTGTGAAGATTTCCATCCGTGGTTCAGGCATCAACCGCGCACCCGGCGCCCACGCCTCGGGGCTCTACACGATGCTGGATGGCTTGCCCCTCACCGGCCCCGGCGGCACGCCGTATGAATTGCTCGAGCCGCTGTGGGTCGACCATGTCGAAGTGCTGCGCGGCGCCAACGGCTTCGATCGCGGCTCGCTGGCACTGGGCGGCGCTATCGATTACGTCAGCCACACCGGTTACACCGCGCCAAAGCTGCAAGTGCGCTACGCCACCGGCAGCCATGGCTATCAGCAGCGCCAGGTCAGCTCCGGGCAAGTGCTGGGAGATTTCGATTACTACGTGTCCCTGACCGATGCCAACGCCGACGGCTATCAGGACCACACCGCCAGCGAGAGCAAAGGCCTGATCGCCAACTTCGGCTATCGCTTCAACCCGAATCTGGAAACCCGCTTCTACTTCCGCTATCGCGAAACCGACAACGACCTCGCCGGTCGCGTGACCAAGCATTCCATCGAACACAGCCCACGGGCAGCCAACCCGGCGTATGTGGCCCGCGATGACAGCCGCAAGCAACCCGGCAGTACCTTCATCGGCAACAAGACCACGTTCTATCTCGATGACGATTCGAGCATCCAGACCGGCCTCGCCTACCACGACTACCCGATGGATCTGCGCGAAGGCCCCAACCGGCTGAAGGTGGCATACACCGACGTCAGCGGCACCTTCGACTACAAGCGCCGCGACACTTTGTTCGGCATGGAAAGCCGCAGCAATGTCGGCCTGCGCGTGACCAAGCACCTGCCCAACGATGGCGCCAGCGAGTTCGTGCGAATCCCGAGTGGCAACACCGCCAGCTATGCCCCCGGCACGCGAATGCGTAATTTCACTTATCAGGGTTCGGATACCGTGCTGCATTTCGGTAACGATCTGGAAATTGCCGACGACCTGTGGCTGACCACCGGCCTCGCCGCCATCTACACCCGCCGCGAAAGCGCCGTGACCTATCCGCAGGGTGGCGGCAAAACCAGTCTCAGCGATTGGGACTATGCACCGCGCATCGGCCTGCGGTATCACATCACCCCGGACGTACAAGTGTTCGGCAACCTCAGCCGCTCCGTCGAAGCACCGCACCCGTGGTCGCTGATCTACAGCTCCAACGTGCGCTTCCCTGCCGGCAGCGGCGCCGCCACCGGCACTCAGCGCGACCCGATCAAACTGCAAAACCAGACCGCGACCACCCTGGAACTCGGCGGCCGTGGCGACAGCGCCTTCGGCGAATGGAGCCTGGCCTGGTACTACGCGCAAGTTCGTCACGAATTGCTCTCGGTTCTGCCGGACGCCAACGCCGTCACGCCCTACGAACTCAACGCCAGCCCGACAGTGCACCAAGGCATCGAGGCCAGCCTCAACAGCAAACTCTGGACCGCCGCTGACGGCCGCCAGTTGAGCTTGCGCCAGGCCTACACCTTCAGCGACTTCCACTACCGCAACGACGAACGCTTCGGCGACAACCGCCTGCCGGGCCTGCCAATGCATTATTACCAGGGCGAACTGCGTTACGACTGGCCGCAGGGTTTCTTCGCCGCCGTGAACACGCAACTGGTGTCCAAAGTTGCCGTGGACTACGCCAACAGCTACTACGCCGACCCCTACGCCCTGTTCGGCGCCACGCTGGGCTACAACGCCCCGAAGGGCGACTGGCAAGGCTGGGTCGACATGCGCAACCTGACCGGCAAGCGTTATGCGGCAACGGTCACGCCGGGGTATGACGACAAAGGTCTGGATGCCGCGCGGTCGACACCGGGTGAAGGGATGGGGGTTTATGTTGGGGTTTCGTGGAGTTTGTTGTGAGGCCTGTTGGCTGTAGACGGACAACTCCAGCCAATCTGCACTACGCTGGCTAGCGATATGAGACAGCTTGCGGAAGGTTCGCTCAATGACAGTCTGCTGCCCTGATTGTGGGTTCACCACCGATAACCTTCCGCCCACGCATAAATGCCCTGAGTGCGGAGAGTTTTCCCACGATTGGTTGATTTACGACTGGGAAGAATTTGTTGCGATCAAACGTCGGCACATCAAGTACAACGTCGCGATTCTTGGGGCATTGCTGATCAATGTGCTTCTGGCCCTCGCGCTTCAGTCCAGCAATGCTTTCCAGTGGTTTTTGACGCTATTGGCGATACCGGCGATCATCAGCTGGCTTCGTTGTCGCAGACAATTGCGGGCGAGGTCAGCATATAAAGGCCATGAATCTGGCGTTGTTTTTCCATGGTTCAGCGGGTTGGGTGGTCTTTAATGGCTGTGCAATAAGGAGCTTTTGCCAGCCCGACGTCCTCTTGCAATACGAATCCGAAACGCAACAAGCAGTGGCAAGCCCTTCAAGGAAGATGTAGATGCGCGAACGCAAAGCAGCACGATTACTGGTCATAAGTCCCTCGCAAGAAGTTCTGCTTTTCAGATTCATCCATGAGAACGGCGCCTTGGCCGGCAGAAATTACTGGGCAACCCCAGGCGGCGGCCTTGAGGCCGGTGAGACATTCCATGACGCTGCAATACGTGAGTTGCGTGAGGAAACCGGTATTGAGGTCCTCACGGTTGACGGACCTGTAGCTCACCGTGATTTTTCCATGCTATTACCCAGCGGCGAAACTGTACTCGCGGTCGAACAATATTTCGTCGTGCATACGCCAAGCGAGCGGCTATCCAGAGCTGGCTGGACTCAGGAAGAAACCGAGGTCATGGCCGATCATCGTTGGTGGTCCGCTGAATCGCTACGAGGCATCGACGATCAGATATGGCCCGAGAAGCTGGATGAAATGCTGGTGAATGCAGGCATCTTCGAGTCGGTCAGGTAATCATCGCTCTCCACTGAAAATAACGGATTAATCTCATGGATACTTCCCAAGAAAACTCTCTGGAAACATCACTCCGACTGGCCGCTGACGAACCCGCGCATCGCCCTGAGTTCTATCGCACCCTGCTGGATTCGACCGTCTACATCCTCGGCACCGCCGGTGCGGCGCAAGGTCATGTCAATCTCGAGGCCGGCAGCAATATCAGCATCGCTCATTGGCAGAAGCCCGATGGCACGCCGGTCATTCCGTTCTTCTCCTCACTGCCCACGCTGCAACAATCCATCGACAGCGAGCAGAGCTACGTAGAAATCCCTGCCCGATCATTATTCGAAATCACGTTGGGCGCACTGCTCTTTCTGAATCCGAAGTCGCCGTACGGCAAGGAATTCCTTCCGGATGAAGTGCAACGCCTGCTCTCAGGCGAAATTGGCCGGCCCGCCACGCAGCGTACCGTCGAAAAAGAAACCAACGTGTTGCTCGGACAGCCTTCGGACTACCCATCGACGATGGTCCATTCGCTCTCGCAACTGCTGGCCAAACACGCCAATGTGAAACGCGCGTTCCTGGCGCTGATGCACGACGCCTCGGTTGATGAAAAGCCGCACCTGATCGTCGGCATCGAAGCGGATGGCGATATCGAACAGGTCATGCGCGAAGCCGGCAATGTCGCTGCGGACACGGCCCCTGATGGCGGGCCGGTTGATTTTTGCCGCGTGCTGACGGGACAAACCGGGCTGAGTGATTACTTTCTCAAGGAGACCAAGCCATTCTACGAACGCAAGGCACCGAGCAAGCTGCGTTCGTTCTTTGGCTTTGGTTGACAGTCGCCTGCAGGCCGCTTGATCAGCGGGCCAGTCGTCGATTCTGATGAGCGTGACCTTGGATTCTCTCAACTCGCCCTCATAACAGTGGGTATCCCCCATCGTCTCCGAGAGGAAGCACACACCATGACCACTCAAACCGAAACTGCCATTCTCGCCGGCGGCTGCTTCTGGGGTATGCAGGATCTGTTGCGCCGCTACCCCGGCGTGCTCAAGACCCGCGTCGGCTACACCGGCGGCGATGTGCCGAATGCGACTTATCGCAACCACGGCAACCATGCCGAAGCTATCGAGATTGAATTCGATCCGGCGGTAATCAGCTACCGGCAGATCCTCGAGTTCTTCTTCCAGATCCACGACCCGAGTACGCCTAACCGTCAGGGCAACGATCTTGGCCCGAGCTACCGCTCGGCGATCTACTACCGCAACGACGAGCAGCGCGCCGTCGCTGAGGACACCGCCGCCGATGTCGACGCATCGAAGTTGTGGCCGGGCCGAGTGGTTACGGAAATAGAACCGGCGGGGCCGTTCTGGGAAGCGGAACCCGAGCATCAGGATTATCTGGAGCGCATTCCGAACGGCTACACCTGCCACTTCATCCGACCAAACTGGAAACTGCCGAAGCGCGGTTGAAAAAGCTGCTGGCGGGGTTCAATGCCCCGCCACCACCGAAGTTCCTACAGATCGCGGGCCCGACTTGAAACCGTGGGCCCGGGCACCCCAGGCAATGGCGAAGGCGATAGCGACCAGTGCCAGCATGGCCCACGGAAATGAGGCAACGCCCCACTGATCGAGCAGCACGCCGCCGACGACACCGCTGCCAGCGATCGCGCTGTTCCACGCCACTACATTCAACGACAAGGCGACATCCGCTCCGTCGCCCGCCGCGTCAGCCAGCGCCGTTTGCAACAGCGTCGCCGCGCCGCCGAAGGTCAAACCCCATACCGCCACGGCGAGATAAATCACCTCTGGGTTGCCTCCGCCAAAACCCAGCGCCACGCAGACGGCGGCAAAGGTCGCCAAACTCAGCAGAACAGTCGAGCGCAGCAGCGGCTCGACCAGCTTCGCCGTCAGCCATATCCCGACCAGCGCGGCGATGCCGAAGATCAACAACACCACATCCACCCGCTCGGCCATGCCCGCCGGCGCAACGAACGGAGCGATATAGGTGTAGAGAATGTTGTGCGCCAGCATCCAGCTGATCACCACTGCAAGCACAGGACGCACGCCCGGGGTAGTCAGGACTTTGCTCAGCGATCGGCGTTGATGGGCCGGCTGCGGCGGGTAGTCGGGCACTTTCACCAGCACCCAGACGATCAGTACCAAGGTCAGCGCCGACATCAGGCCGAATGTAGTGCGCCAACCGACCAGCCCACCGAGCCACGTACCCAGAGGCACGCCCAGCGACAGCGCAATCGGTGTGCCGACCATCGCCAGTGCCAACGCCTTGCCCTGCTGTTCGGGCTCAACCATGCGTCGCGCATAGCCGGCCAACAGACTCCATGCCAAACCCGCCGCAACCCCGGCGAAGAACCGCGCGACCAGCGTCACGCCGTAGTGCGACGACAGCGCGGTAATCGAATTGAACAGCAGGAAACCGACAATCGTCAGCAGCAGGACGTTGCGGCGCCGCCAGCCCCGGGTGGCGATGGTCATCGGGATCACCGCCAGTACGGAACCCAATGCGTACGCGGTAACCATTTGCCCAGCCATGGACGGCGAAATCGCCAGGGCTTCACTGATCAACGGCAGCAAGCCCGCCGGCAGGGTTTCGGTGACGATGCAGATGAAGCCAGTCATGGCCAGCGCCAGCAAAGCGCCGATGGGCAGGCCTTTTGGCGTAGCCGTTAAGGTGATTGAAGGTGTCACTGGAAGCTCCTCGAAAAAACCGAATCAGATTTAAATACCGATCGTTCTAGATCCTGAGGGTGCATGCGCAGCGTTGTCAACAATTTCTGTATCGACTAGTCTTTATATGAAATCAATGAGGAGTCAGGTCATGGCGAGAACCGGTCGCCCCCGTCAGTTTGATCGCGACGACGCCGTCGATCAGGCTCTGCAACTGTTCTGGCAACACGGCTACGACGCGACATCGCTGGCCCAGTTGAAGGCAGGCCTGGGTGGCGGTATCTCTGCGCCTAGTTTCTACGCCGCGTTCGGATCCAAGGAAGCGTTGTTCGATGAATGCGTGCAACTTTATTTAGCCACCTATGCGCAAGTCACCGAGTGCCTGTGGGACGACAGCCTGCCACCACGCCAGGCGATCGAGACCGCTTTGCGCCGGTCGGCACGCATGCAATGCGACGACACGCACCCCAAGGGTTGCATGGTTACCCTCGGTGTCATGAGCGCACCGAGCCCGGAAAACGCCCATGTGGCGCAAGCCCTGACCCGCTCACGGCAGCGCACCCGTGCCGGCATTCAAGCCTGCGTCGAACGCGCTGTGAATGCCGGCGAGCTGGCCAGCGGCACAAGTACGGCGGCGATGGCGACGGTATTCGACAGTTTCCTGCAGGGCATATCCATCCTCGCCAGAGACAATACCGCGCTGGAGAACATTGATGCTGCCATCACTCAGGTCATGCAGACCTGGGACATTGCCGCCTCGCGTAAGGCGGATTGATCAGATCACAAATGCACCGGTGCCACCGGCGCCGAACCCGGCTCCGGCACATCGACATTGACCTTCAGTGCAATCAGCAGCGCGGCCAGCAACATCAGCATTCCAGCCGCTACAAACACGCCATTGATACCGCTGAAACTGAACACCGAACCACCGGCGGCGGCGCCTGCGGCAATCGCCGACTGCACGGACGCCACAACCATGCCGCCTGCGCTTTCGGCCTGATCGGGTATCGAGCGCGCCACCCAGTTCGACCATGCCACCGGAACGCCACCGAAGGCCATCCCCCAAAGCGCCAAGAGCAACGCCTGCCCGGTGAGCGACGCCGGTAACCCGACCAGCGCCAGAGCAGCAACGCCCACCAACACCGGCATCAGCACCAGTGTTGCGCGTGGATTGCGCTGCAACAGCCAGCCGGCGAACAGCGTGCCGGCAAAGTTCGCCACGCCGAAACCAAGGAGCATCAGTGCCAAGGTCTGCGCGTCGACGCCGGTGGTGCTTTCCAGAAATGGCCTGATGTAGGTGAACAACGCAAAGTGACCGGTGTGTACCAATACGCAGCCGAACATGCCGACGGCAATGCCCGGTCGCAGCAACACCTCCAGCACCGTGCGCAGGCGTGACGGACGATGCGGCGCCAGACTGGGTAGCGTGAACATCTGAAAAATCAGCGTCACCACGCCCACCGCTGCAGCTGCGAAAAACGCACTGCGCCAGCCAAACTGGCCGCCGAGATAACTGCCCAACGGCACCGCCACCACGGTACCCACGGCGATCCCGCTGAAGATGATCGACAACGCGCGGGGCAGCAGCGCCGCCGGCACCAGGCGCATCGCCACGGCCGCCGCCATGCTCCAGAATCCGCCGAGGGCTATACCCAAAAGGATGCGCATGATCAGCAACACCGCGAGGCTGGACGACAACGCCACCAGCAGATTCGACGCGATCATCAGTGCCGAGAAACCGAGCAAGACCAAGCGCCGATCAAGGCTGCGCGTCAACCCAGGTACGAGCAATCCGGCAAACAGCGCGACCACCGCTGTCACGGTCACGGCTTGCCCGGCCAGCGCTTCGCTGACGCCGAGATCCAGCGCCATTGGTGTCAGCAGGCTGGCCGGCAGATATTCCGCAGTGAGCAAACCGAACACCCCCATCGCCAGTGAGAAAACCGCCATCCACGCAGGCACCAGCGGCTCCTGTTCAGTTCGCCCATCACATACACATTCATTCATTTCCAGACTCCCTCGGACATTTCAAGAGGGCAGTCTATTGACGGCAAACCGGATGATCTATGATGCGAAGTCTTGAACTTTTGATCGAAACCCCGAACATGAGCAGCACCGATCCCTTCTCCGTGTCCTCAGACCTGATCACAGAATTGCTGCGCAGCATGCGTCTGCGTGGCGTGCAGTATCGGCGGATCCACGCCGGTCCACCGTATGGCCTGGGTTTCAGCGACAAATCCGGCCATGCGTATTTCCACTTCGTCGCTGCTGGATCGACGGTGTTGCGACTAGAGGACGGCAGCCTGTACGCATTGTCGGCGGGCAATGCGGTATTCATTGCCCATGGTGCCGCGCACCAGTTGCTGTCAGACCCGGGCGCCCAGGTGCAGGACATTGACAGCGCCGTCGCCGCGCCACTGGGCGATACGGTCTGCGCGGTGCAGGTCGGGCACAGCGCCGATTCGCCCGATAGCGCCCTGCTCTTCAGTGGCTGTATGGAGTTCGAACTCGGCAGCCTGCAAGGCCTCGGTCGGCTGATGCCGGGACTGATGCTGATCGACGCAGGCGGCCAGCGTTATCCGGGACTCATGCCGATTCTCGCGACCATGGAACGCGAAGTCAGCGCAGCGCGCATCGGCTTCGCCGGCATTCTCGCTCGCCTTGCCGACGTAGTGGCGGCAATGATTGTTCGTGGCTGGGTCGAATGCGCTTGCGGCAATGCCTCCGGTCTCGTCGCCGCCCTGCGCGACCCACGCCTGGCGCAGGCCTTGCTGGCCTTGCACCAACAACCGGGCCGCGACTGGAGCGTCGCCGAACTGGCAACGCTGTGCAACACCTCACGCTCGGTCTTCGCCGAACGCTTCCAGACCACCCTCAGCACCCCGCCGCTGCGCTACGCCACCGAACTGCGGATGCGCTTGGCCAGTCAGTGGCTGACACTGGAAAGACTGCCGATCGAAGAAGTGGCGCAGCGCTTGGGCTACACCTCCCAAGCGGCGTTCAGTCGTGCCTTCAAGCGCATAACAGGTGCCTCGCCGGGAGCGAGTCGGCGCCAGCGCGCACTATAGGAATTGCATTAACAGGGCGGCAATGAATCCGAGCCGCCCTCACCGCTGGATTTTGTCCAGCCCCGCGCCCACCCGCTCAGCAGCCTGCAAATCCCCACGCGCCTCCAACTCCTGCGCTACTTGCCGCAACTGCTCAACCGTCAACCCGACATTCAGACTGATCTTCAAATGTGACTCCAGCTGCGATTCCACCCCAGCCATTGCCGCCAGTGCGCCAACCGTCGCCAGTTCCCGATCCGTCCATGCCAGGTTGTCGCGGGCGAAGATGTCACCGAACAAGTGCACTTTCAGAAACTGATCGATCGCCGGGGCGAATTCGAACAGTGGGCCGGCGACTGGCGCGCCGACCAGACGGGTCTGATTGTCGGTGCCGAGTTCGGTGAGCGCATATCCCGACGGAACCGGACCCGGCTCGCGTCCCGGCACGTCTTCGATGCCCCGAGCAGCGCGTTCCTGCAAAACCTTCATCAGCAATGACAAGGCGTTGAGGCTGCGCGGGAACCCGGCGTAGGCGTACAGCTGGACCAGAATTTCCTTGGTTTCACTGATGCTCAGCCCGGCATCGAGACCTTGATCGAGTGCGTCGTGCAAACGCGGCATGTCGCCGATTGCGGCGTTGGCGGCAATCGGGGCGATCGCCAGTTGTTTAAGCGTCAGAGGCTGTTCTTGCATGATCGGTTTCTCCGGTGATTGGGAAGGATTGGCGCAAAGAGGATTCACACAGGCTGCGCTGGCGAGGACCGCACAGCCGAGGGCCACGATGCGCAGAAGACGCCCTTGATTTAACGATTTCCGGTTCATCAATGACTCTCCTCACTCATGCAGAGTGAACGTCACCCGCACACCGTCGCGCCCCAAGGCTTCGGCCAAGTCCTGCGGTCGGTCGATGCGACCAAGGCGCGAATAGCGGTAAGACGAATCGTAGGTTTGGTAGAAGACCACCAGCGTATCGTCGCCATACAAAAGGAAATCGCCGTTGTGGATCGTGCCCGGCAGGTAGGGCTGGGTAGGTAATGGCGGCTGCACGGTGGCGTATTTTTCATTGCTGTGCAGGTCGGCCATGTCCAGGCTCAACGGCAATCGCGTGAGCAATTGCCGAGTGCTCGGGTTGTCATCCAGGGCAATGGCAAAGCGGTGTTCTCCGACAGTCATCCACATCGTGCGGTCCTCCATAGCGGTCGGTGCAGACAGAGCAAAGGGCAGCCAAGCCATCAGAACGAATCCCTTCCAGCCGTTGGCAAAAATCCGCATCGCTTTGCTCCGTCGCGGTGAAAGTTACTTCAGGTTGCTCTTGAAGAACTGCGTCAGCTTGGCAAAAGGAATCAGCTCGACCCGGTCGTACAGATCGACATGGCCGGCATTCGGCACGATCACCAGTTCTTTTGGCTGTCCCGCCAACCGGAACGCCTCTTCGCTGAACTCGCGCGAGTGCGCGTCGGCACCGGCAATAAACAACATGGGGCGCGGCGAGATGCTCTCGATATCGACGAACGGATAGAAGTTCATGAACTTGGTGTTGCTGGTCAGCGTAGGCCGCGTGGTCTGTTGCGGCGTCGAGCTGGCCGGGGTGAATTCGCCGCGCGGGGTGCGGTAGAAATCGAAGAATTCACGCTGGATCGGATGTGTGTCGGCTTTCAGTTCCAGCACCGTGCCGCCGGTGTATTCGACCTTGCCGCCAGTGAACTCGGCGTAACGCTGCTCGGCCGCTTGCGCAATGATCTGCTTGCGCTGCGCAAGGCTTTGCGAATGCTTTAGGCCGTCACGGTTGGCCGCCCCCATGTCGTAAATGCTGACCGTGGCGATGGCTTTCATGCGCGGGTCGATTTTCGCCGCGCTGATCACGAAGCTGCCGCTACCGCAGATGCCCAACACGCCGATGCGCTCGCGGTCGATAAATGGCCGTGTGCCGAGGTAATCGACGGCCGCGCTGAAGTCTTCGGCGTACATATCCGGCAGCACCGCGTTGCGCGGCGCGCCCTCGCTTTCGCCCCAGAACGACAGGTCCAGCGACAGGGTGACAAAGCCCTGCTCCGCCAGTTTCTGCGCATACAGATTGGAGCTCTGCTCCTTTACGGCGCCCATCGGATGGCCAACGATAATCGCCGCGCTGCGCGCTGCCGGGTCGAGTCCTTTGGGGACAAACAGGTTGCCGACCACGGTGAGTTGATATTGATTTTTGAAGCTGACCTTCTGCACGGTCACCTTATCGCTCTTGAAAAAATTGTCAGCACCGTGGGACATGTCAGCTCCGAATGCAGTAAATGAACTCAGGAGAAACCCGAGCAGTATGAACAGTCGTTTCATGGGGGCGTCCTTGATCGAGAAACCAGGCGAGGCCGGGTTGGAGGTATTGTTGCGCAGGCTCGAGGCTTTGATTAGCTAATGAGTGCTTAATGCGGTTATAAACACTGCTAATCAATAAACCCGAGCGCGCGCCCATGGCCAAACCCAATTTCAACGACCTGCTCGCCTTCGTCACCGTTGCCCGCAGCGGCAGTTTCACCCGCGCGGCGGTGCAACTGGGCGTGACGCAATCGGCGGTGAGCCAGGTAGTCTCGGCGCTGGAAGCACGTCTGAAAATTCGCCTGCTGACCCGCACCACGCGCAGCGTGTCACTGACGGCGGCCGGCGAACGCTTGCTGCAAACCGTGGGTCATCGTTTCGATGAAATCGAAGCCGAGCTGGACGCTCTCACCGAGTTGCGCGACAAGCCTGCCGGCACCGTGCGGATCACGTGTGGCGACAACATCATCAAGACCACTCTGCTGCCCAAGCTGACGCCGCTACTGCTGCAATACCCGGACATCAAGCTCGAATTCGATATCAACTATGGTTTCCGCGACATCGTTGCCGACCGCTTCGATGCCGGTGTGCGCTTCAGCGACACCGTCGCCCAGGACATGATCGCCGTGCCGATCGGCTCGCCGCTGCGCATGGCCGTGGTCGCTTCGCCCAGCTACTTTGCCCAGCACCCTGCCCCGCAACATCCGCGCGATCTGGCGGCGCACCGCTGCATCGACATCCGCTTTCCGACCTACGACGGTGTCGATGCCTGGGAATTCGAGCGTCAGGGCAAAAAGTTGAAAGTGCGGGTCGACGGCCAACTGGTGTTCAATTCGACTGTGCACATCGCCGACGCCGCTGTGAACGGCTTAGGGATTGCCTACCTGCCCGAAGACGAGTTCGGCGCGCACCTGGCTGAAGGGCGTTTGGTCAGAGTGCTGGAAGACTGGTGCGAACCGTTCGGTGGCTTCCACCTCTACTACCCCAGCCGCCGCCAGCCGTCGCCGGCGTTTTCCCTGGTGGTGGAAGCGCTGCGCGTGGTCAGAGACCCAGCCCCGCTGTAGGAGTGAGCCTGCTCGCGATAGGGTCGGCACATCCAACTGAGTGAGTGCCTGACCCAGCGCTTTCGCGAGCAGGCTCGCTCCCACCTGATTTGTAAGTCAATTGACTTCTGGGATCTGACGCGAAACCCTGTGGGAGCGAGCCTGCTCGCGAAGACGCCAGACCAGGCAAATCATCTCTGCATGCCACCCCGCGCGCCCCTCACAACTTCGACACATCCCCGGTAGCCTCGGCTATCGTCGCCAGGGTTTCCTCCATACTGGCGATGTCTTCATGCAGCTTCTGAAACACCAGATCCAGCGACTCGGGGGCGTCCACGGTCTGATGCCCACGCAGCGACTCGACACTAGCGCTCTCCACGTGCTGGAGAATGTCGACACTTTCTCGCAGTGCCAACAGCTGATCGAAGATCGCGGCAATCTGCGCCTGGCTGCGGGCGCTCATCGCTTCCCCGGCTTGCAGAGCAGTGATCCCCATCCCAGACATGCGATAACCATAAATCAGACCCTCCTGAAGAAACGATGAACACAGAGCAGAACAGGCGGCTCAGCCTTTGGCTTTTTCGTGGGTCGGCGGCGCGCGGAAAAGTGCGTTCTTGCGTGAATGATCAAGACCGTTAATGGATTGACCTTGAGCGTTTCAGAGAGTTTGAAACAATTGATCCCCACTCAATACGCGAACTCGTGGCCCAATTCGCTCTCCATCCACGCCAGAAAACGCCTCACCCGTGGAAAGCTCGAATGCGCCTTGGGATACACCAAATGGTGCGCCGCCACCGCAGCACTCAGTGATTCAGGCGCTACTTCAACCAACGTGCCCGCTGCCAGATACTTCTGCGCAAGCAATGTGCTTTCCAGCGCGAAACCCAAGCCGTGACTGGCTGCTTCCAGCGACATATACGAGCGATCGAAGCTCAATGCGTAAGGCCGTTCCGGACGCGCCAGACCATGCTGGGCAAACCATTGCGGCCATTTGAGCAGCGTGGCCTCGGAAAGAATCAGATCGCACTCAAGCAGATCCGCCGCGCCACGCACCGGGCGTTGCGCGAGCAGTTTCGGTGAAGTCAGCACCGCGAATGTCTCGTTCCTGACCGTGCGCACCTCATAACTGGGCCAGTTCGGCAAACCGTGGCGGATATCGACGTCGATCTTGTCGCGACTGAAGTGCAGCGATTCATACGAGCACGACAGGTTGATCTGAATGTCCGGATGACTGGCGCGAAACGCTTCCAGGCGCGGCATCAGCCAGAGCAGACCGAAGCTTGGCGACGAGTGCAAGCGCAGGCAATCCAGGCTGACATCGCTGGCCGCACGCTCGGTGGCAACGGCGAGACTGTGCAGAATCCCCGAAACTTCCTTGAGGTACTGCTCGCCGACCGGCGTCAGCGAGACGCCCCGAGCGGCGCGAACAAATAATTGCCGGCCGATCATCCCTTCAAGTTTCGCCAGTTGATGGCTGACTGCCGAGGGGGTCAGGTCCAGCACTTCCGCTGCCCTGGCGACATTGCCGAAGCGCGCGGTTTGCTCGAAGGCCTGAATTGCTTTCAGCGGTGGCAGGATAATCGGTGCCTCAGTGTCTGAGCGCATGGGGACTCCGTGGTGATTTCTTGTGATGTACGGACCGGTTTCATTCAAGCATTTGCGAAACGGCCTGACGAGTGCTGAATTTTTTTCAGCATTGAGTGACTTCCGCGTTATTGCTCACGCTCGCCCCGGAGGACAAGCTGAGTCATCGGTTACTTACACACCGACCCAATAAAAACAATTCGAGGGAATCCTCCATGCTTCTTCAAGGCAAAGTCGCAATCATTACCGGTGCCGCATCTGCCCGTGGCATTGGCCGCGCTACCGCCAGCACATTCGCGCAACACGGCGCTCGCGTGGTCATCCTCGATCTGGATGCATCCGCAGCACGTGACGCCGCCGCAGCACTGGGCGAAGGTCATCTGGGCCTGGCGGCCAACGTGGCCGACGAAGCGCAGGTTCAGCAAGCCGTCGCCACCATCATCGAGCACTTCGGGCGCATCGATATTCTTGTCAACAACGCCGGCATCACCCAGCCACTGAAGACCCTCGATATTCGCGGCTCTGATTATGACAAAGTGCTGGACGTCAGCCTGCGCGGCACCCTGCTCATGTCCCAGGCGGTGATTCCGCTGATGCGTCAGCAGTCCTCTGGCAGCATCGTCTGCATGTCGTCGGTGTCGGCCCAACGCGGCGGCGGCATCTTCGGCGGCCCGCATTACAGCGCGGCCAAGGCCGGTGTGCTGGGGTTGGGCAAGGCCATGGCACGGGAATTGGGGCCGGACAATATTCGCGTCAATTCCATCGCACCGGGGCTGATTCACACCGACATCACCGGTGGCCTGATGCAGGATGACCGCCGTCACGCCATCATCGACGGCATTCCGCTGGGTCGCCTGGGTCAAGCGCAGGACGTCGCCAACGCTGCGCTGTTTTTGGCCAGCGACCTGTCCGCTTATCTGACCGGCATCACCCTCGATGTGAACGGCGGCATGCTGATTCACTGAGTCACTCTGGGCGGGCCTGCGTGGCCCGTGCGGTTCTGGATCGACGACGCAGCCGGGCCTGATGGCCTGGCGGTCAATAAAAACAAGAGATCAGACCATCATGACTACCCTGTCGCTCGAAGCGGTTTCGACCGTGCGCTCTTCTGCCTACCGCAAAACGGCCTGGCGGCTGATGCCGTTCCTCATGCTGTGCTACCTGTGCGCGTATCTGGATCGGGTCAACGTCGGTTTCGCCAAGCTGCAAATGATGAACGATCTGGCCCTCAGCGAAACGGTCTACGGACTGGGCGCCGGGGTGTTTTTCATCGGCTATTTCCTCTGCGAAGTGCCCAGCAACATCATCCTGCACAAGGTCGGCGCGCGGGTGTGGATTGCGCGGATCATGATCACCTGGGGCATCGTTTCGGCGCTGTTCGCCTTCGTCGAAACCGCCTGGCAGTTCTATGCCCTGCGCTTTCTGCTGGGGATCGCCGAAGCTGGTCTGGCGCCGGGCCTGCTGCTCTATCTCACCTACTGGTTTCCGTCCTATCGCCGGGCGCGCATGACCGTGTTGTGGTTTATCGCCATTCCGCTGTCGGGCATGGTCGGTGGCCCGCTGTCCGGTTGGATCATGAACCACTTTGCCGGCGTGCATGGCTGGGCCGGCTGGCAATGGATGTTCGTTCTCGAGGCGGTGCCCACGGTCATCGTCGGCCTGCTGGTGCTGAGCTATCTGAAAGACGGCGTGCATCAGGCGACCTGGCTCAATGACGAAGAAAAAGCCTTGATCACTCGCGAGCTGGCCGAAGACGACCAGCAAAAGGTCACCCACGCCTCGATCGGCGAGTTCATCCGCGACCGGCGCTTGTGGCTGCTGGCGGCGATCTACTTCTGTGTGGTCATGGGCCAATACGCGATCACCTTCTGGCTGCCGACACTGGTGCGTAATGCAGGGGTTTCCGACCCATTGCACATCGGTTTCCTGACCAGCCTGCCCTATCTGTGCGCCATCGCCGCCATGCTCCTGGTCGGCCGCAGTGGCGACAAACATCGCGAGCGCCGCTGGCACCTGATCGTGCCGATGATCGCCGGTGCGATCGGTTTGAGCCTGGCAGCGATGATGGGCGGCAACCCGACCTTGTCGATCCTCAGCCTGTGTCTGGCCGCTTCCGGCATTCTGTCCGCCACCTCGTTGTTCTGGATGCTGCCCACCACGCTGCTCGGCGGCGTGTCTGCGGCGGCCGGCATCGCGGCGGTCAACAGCTTCGCCAACCTCGCCGGGTTCTGCTCGCCTTATCTGATCGGCTGGATCACCACCCTGACCGGTTCCAGCGCCATCGGCATGTACCTGATCACCGGTGTGCTGTTCCTCGGCGCCAGTCTGGTCCTGCGTATTCCTGCCGCTTTGGTCAATCGTTGAGTCAACGGAGTTTCATCATGACGACTAATCTTTCACACGCTGCATCGCTGAGCCTGACCCAGCGCGCGCACAACATTCGCCGCCACGCACTGCGCATGGGCCAGGTTCAGGGCCAGGGCTATGTGGGCCAGGCCCTCGGCGCGGCTGACCTGCTGGCGGTGTCTTACTTCCATGCGATGAATCATCGCCCGACAGATCCCGAATGGGAGCAGCGCGATCGCTTCTATCTCTCCATCGGCCACTACGCCATCGCGCTGTACGCAGCGCTGATCGAAGCCGAGATCATTCCGCTCGACGAGCTGGAAACCTACGGCTCGGATGACAGCCGCTTGCCGATGTCGGGTATGGCCGCCTACACGCCAGGGATGGAAATCACCGGCGGCTCGCTAGGTCAGGGCCTGGGTATCGCGGTCGGTGCCTGCCTGGGCCTCAAGCGCAAAGGCTCGACCTCGTTCGTCTACAACCTGCTGTCCGATGGCGAACTCAATGAAGGCTCGACCTGGGAAGCGGTGATGTCGGCTTCGCACTGGAAGCTCGACAACCTGATCGCCATCGTCGACGTCAACAACCAGCAGGCCGACGGTTACTCCAGCGAGATTCTTTCGTTCGAACCGATCGTCGATCGCTGGCAAGCCTTCGGCTGGTTCACCCAGCGCGTCGACGGCAATGACCTCGACGCCTTGGTCGCTGCATTCGATGCCGCGCGCAATCACCCCGGCGGGCAACCGCGCGTGATCATCTGCGACACAAAAATGGGCAAAGGCGTGCCGTTTCTGGAGAACCGGGAAAAGACCCACTTCATTCGCGTCGAAGAGCACGAATGGGACCTGGCACTGAGCAACCTTGAAGAAGGAAAAGACCAATGAGCAACGCCGCCAATACTGCGACTTCGACTTCTCCTGGCGCGCCGGTGAAAAAGCGCCTGACCACCTCGGCGATGATTGCCTCGATTGCTTCCGAGGGTCAGGCGACCCGCTCGGCACCGTTCGGCCATGCGCTCGCGGCGCTGGCAGAGCAGCGTGCAGACATCGTCGGTTTGTCGGCTGACCTGTCCAAGTACACCGACCTGCACATTTTCGCCAAGGCGCACCCGGAGCGTTTCTATCAGATGGGCATGGCCGAGCAACTGCTGATGAGCGCAGCTGCGGGCATGGCACGTGAGGGGTTCGTGCCGTTCGCCACCACCTACGCGGTGTTCGCCTCGCGCCGTGCTTACGACTTCATCTGCATGGCCATCGCCGAGGAAAACCTCAACGTCAAAATCGTCTGCGGCCTGCCCGGCCTCACCACGGGTTACGGGCCGAGCCACCAGGCCACCGATGACCTCGCTATTTTCCGCGCCATGCCCAATCTGATGATTGTCGACCCGTGTGATGCGCTGGAAATCGAACAGGCCGTGCCGGCCATCGCTGCTCACCAAGGCCCGGTGTACATGCGTTTGCTGCGCGGCAATGTGCCGTTGGTGCTGGACGAGTACGGCTATCAATTCGAGATCGGCAAGGCCAAGACCCTGCGCACGGGCAACGACGTGCTGATCATCTCCACCGGGCTGATGACCATGCGTTCGCTGGAAGCGGCCAAGCAATTGCAGGCCGACGGCATTGATGTGGCTGTGCTGCACGTGCCGACCATCAAGCCGCTGGATGAGCAAACCATTCTCGCCGAAGCACGTAAATCCGGGCGTCTGGTGGTCACCGCCGAGAACAGCTCGATCATCGGCGGTCTGGGCGAAGCCGTCGCCGGTTTGTTGTTGCGCAATGGCGTGACGCCGACCTTCAGACAGATCGCGTTGCCCGACGCCTTCCTCGACGCCGGCGCCCTGCCGACGCTGCATGATCGCTATGGGATTTCGACGCCGGCCGTTTGCGCACAGATCAAGGCCTGGCTGTAACTCCATCATGAGCGGCGCCTCCATCCGAGGCGCCGCTCATTCGAGAACAGGAGGCAGAACGTGAAAGCACATGAATTGCTGGATCCCGACTTCCAAAGCTTTTTAACCCCCGGCGCACAAGCCTGGACTTTGGAAACGCTGCCCGCGATCAGGGAGCGTGTTCACGCGACGTTCAAATCTCCAGAACAAGCGCGCTGTGAAAGCCTGTGGACCAAGGCCTACGACGGTGGGGATTTGCGCCTGTGTCTTTACCGGCCCGCAGGCGCGGCACCGGACGGTGTTTTTGCGGTGATCCTGTACATCCACGGTGGGGGCTTCGTCCTTGGTTGTCCCGAAATGGCCGATGACTATCTGGCTAACCTCGCCGAAGAACTTCAGACGATCATCGTCGCTGTCGATTACCGTCTCGCGCCTGAACACCCCTTCCCCATTCCTCTCGAGGACTGCTACACCGCCCTCGCCTGGGTTTGCGCCCACCAGCAATTGCTGAATATCGACGCCGACAAAGTAATCGTCATGGGCCACAGTGCCGGCGCCGGGCTGGCAGCAGCGCTGGCGATTGCGGCGCGGGATCGCGGCGAATACTCCATCGCCAGCCAGGTGCTGGTTTATCCGATGCTCGATTACCGTTCGGGCAGCGCAGCCTCGCCTCACCAAAACAGCACGACCGGCGTGATTGGCTGGCCGGCGCAAGCCAACCAATTCTGCTGGCGGTGCCTGCGCGCTGACCACGCGCTGGATGATCAGCAAATCGGCTGGTTCTCCCCGGCCCTGCAGGATGATCTGCGTGACTTGCCACCGACGTTTCTGGCCGTCGGGGCGTTGGATCTGTTTCTTGAAGAGGACGTCGCGTTTGCCCTGCACCTGTCGCGCGCCGGGGTTGCCGTCGAGCTGCACGTCTACCCCGGGGCGCCACATATGTTTGATCAGTATCCCGGCGGTGTTACCGAGCAATCTGCGCTGGATATCGTCCGATCACTTCGACGAACGATAGCTAGCGCATTAAATGCCAGGCGACGGCAAGAAGAGCTGAGACGGTAAAACCGGATTTCTTATACAAAGCCTTCCTCTGCTTTTACGCTTATTGATTAATACCTTCGCAGACAGGCAAATGCGGAGGGTGGCTCAAGCTTTGAGAAATTCAATATCGCTTAGCCATCACCCTCTTCGGGTCCGCCCGCACTTTTTCCACCGCCACTTTTGATAATGTCGAAAACGACACATTTTGTTGCACCCAAAAATCGCTTGGATCCAACATCCCGACAAACGGTAGCGTGTGAAATAAAGCTATTTTTCAGATAGATAAGCGTGGGCAAATTGCCAATCCCGACGCTCGCCAAAAATCAGGCAGCTCCATCCGACACTCCCTATCTATGGTTTTAAAACCACACGTGGACGTCCGCCCACCCATTTACAGGGAGTAGTAATGGACAACATCGTCATTGCCGACAAAGCCAATTCTCAGCTCACTGCCCAGAACTGGGGCAATGTTCAGCTCAGTCAGCCTTCAGTTGTACAAATGCCGGTCCGTCCCGACCAACTGGCGTCGACCAGTCGCAGCGGTCAGGATTTGATCGTCAATCTGAAGTCTGGCGAGCAAATCAAAATCTCCAATTTCTTCGTCACCAGCCCTGACGGCGTGCCCAATGACATTGTCTTTCAGGGTGACGACGCGACGCTGTGGCAGGCGCGCTACAGCGCCGAGCCGTTCAACGGCTTTACCTTTGACGAAATCAATTCGCTGGACGAGCTGATCGCTGGCGTCGGTGTGGTGGATGGCGCGACGCCGGCCTGGGCGATTGCCGGGCTTGGCCTGTTGGGCGCGGGGGGCGCAGCGGCCGCTACGGGCAGTGGTGGTGGGGGCGGCGGAGGCGGCGGCGGCGGCGGTGGAGACGCGACGCCTCCCGCGCCTGCGACCGGATTGACCTTGTCGGCCGATGGCCGGGTGCTGAGTGGCTTTGGCGAAGTTGGCAGCGTCGTGCAGGTGCGCGACGCAGCGGGCAATCTCTTGGGCTCCGGACCGGTGGGCGCTGATGGCAGTTTCCAGGTCGATCTGGGTACGCCGCAGAACAATGGCCAGCCGCTCGACGTGACGCTCACCGACCCTGCGGGCAACGTGTCGACACCGGGCTCGATCACCGCGCCGGATACCACCGCGCCTACCGCCCCGGGCAACCTCAGCGTAAGCGCCGATGGCACGCAACTCGGCGGCACCGGTGAAGTCGGCTCGACCATCCAGGTGCGCGCCGCCGATGGCACCCTGCTCGGCAGCGCCGTCGTCGCGGCGGACGGCACTTTCAGCGTCGGCCTCAGCCCTGCGCAAACCGGCGGTCAGCCACTGACGGTGAATGCCACCGATGCGGCAGGCAACACGTCCTCCGGCGCAACGGTCAGCGCGCCGGAGATCGTCGAACCGACGACACCCACCAATCTCGGTTTGAGCAGCGACGGCAGCCAACTGAGCGGCACCGCGCGGGCCGGCACCACGATTGAAGTGCGTGCCGCCAATGGCGAATTGCTCGGGCGCGCGGCGGTGGCCGCTGACGGCACTTTCCTGCTGACGCTGATTCGTGCGCAGGCCAACGGCGAAACATTCAGTGTCGTGGCGGTCAACAGTTCCGGTGCGCAATCGCCGAGCGCAACCTTCAATGCCCCGGACATCACCGGCCCCGGCGCTGCGACAGATGTGGCCGTGAGCAGCGATGGCCTCTCGGTCACCGGCCGTGGCGAGCCCGGCAGCACAGTCAGCGTCACCAATGCCCAGGGCACGCTGCTCGGCACGGCTTTGGTCGCCGCCGACGGCTCGTTCACCGTGCAACTCAACGCCGCGCAAATCGATGGTCAGGTGCTGAGCGTGCAGGTCACTGACGCCGCCGGCAACCCTTCGCCAGCAGCGACCGTTATCGCCATCGATCTCGATGGTCTGACTCAACCCAGCGACATCGCGGTAAGCGTCGACGGCACACAGTTGAGCGGACGCGGCCAGCCCGGTTCGACCGTGACGGTGCGCGACGCCAACGGCAATGTGCTCGGTTCAGCCGTGGTGGCGGCGGACGGCACGTTCAGCCTGCAACTGAGCAGTCCGCAGAACAATGGCGAAACGCTGCAGATCAGCGCCAGTGACGCCGCTGGCAACACCTCTGCGCCGCTGAGCTACGTCACGCCGGACACCCAGGGACCGGCAGCGGTATCCGACCTCGTCCTCGATGGTCAGGGTCAGACGCTGACCGGCAAAGGTGAGTTGGGTGCGTCGATCACTGTGCGCGATCCGGCGGGCAACATCATCGGCACCGGCACGGTGGGTGCCGATGGCAATTTCACCGTCCCCCTTTCAACACCACAGACCGATGCACAACAGTTGCAAGTGATCCAGACCGACGCAGACGGCAATCCTTCGGCCCCGGTCAACGTGGTCGCACCCGATCTGACCACACCGGTAGCCGTAACCGATGTGAGCATTTCCGCCAATGGCGCCGTGGTCTCTGGCGCGGGTCAGGCCGGCGCGACCGTGACCGTGACTGACGCCGGTGGTGCGGTGTTGGGCACCGCCGTCGTCGGCAGCAACGGCCGTTTCGAAGTCACCCTGTCGTCGCCACAGACCAATGGCCAGAACCTTAGCGTTGTGCAGACCGATGGCTCGCCCTCAGGCTCCCCGGCAGTTCCGGTTGAAGCACCGGATATCCAGGCCCCCACTGCCCCTTCGGATCTGGCGCTGAATGCAGGCGGCACTGAACTGAGCGGCACAGGCGAACCCGGTGCCACGGTGTCGGTCAAGGATGCGGCCGGTAACACGCTGGGCACCGCGATCGTCGACGGCAGCGGTGCATTTACGGTGACGCTGAACAGCCCTCAACTCAACGGCCAGCAACTGCAAGTCAGCCAATCGGATGGCGTGAACGTTTCCCCCAGTACACCACTGACAGCAACGGACACCACCGCGCCGCTAGCCCCGGACAATGTCGTGCTCGCCAGCAACGGCGTGACGTTGACCGGTACCGGGCAAGCCGGCAGCACCGTAACCGTCAGCGCACCGGACGGCACGGTGCTCGGCACTGCGGTGGTCGCCAGCGACGGCAGTTTCAGCGTTAACCTGAATCCTGCTCAGCTCGACGGTCAGGTACTGAGCGTGATCCAGACCGATGCGAGTGCCCTGCCCTCGCCGGTCACGCCGGTCACCGCACCGGACATCACCGCCCCACCGGCACCGAGCGGTGTGCTCATCGATCCGGCGGGTGCCACGGTCACCGGCACCACGCAGCCCAATAACACGGTGCAGGTGCTGGATGCCGACGGCAACGTCATCGGCACCGCAACCGCTGACGGCACGGGCGCCTTCACGGTCAACCTCGATACTGCACAGATCAATGGCGAAGCCTTGCAAGTCGTGGCGTCGGACGGCACCAACAGTTCGCTTCCCGGCAATGTCACCGCGCCTGACAGCACGCCACCGGCGCCAGTCAGCGATCTCGCGCTCAACCCCGCCGGTACGCAAGTGTCGGGACTTGCTGAACCGGGCACGACGGTCACCGTCAGCATCGCTGGCGGCGGTCTCGTGCTGGGTACCGCAACGGCGGATGAGGACGGCCGCTTCGTCGTTACCCTGAATCCTGCGGCCGAGCCTGGCGGCAATCTGGAAGTGATCAGCACGGATGGCGGCGGCAATGATTCGCCCGTTGTGCCGCTGGCGGGTCTGGACGGTACGCAAGTTGCGACCCCGACCGATCTGGCCTTGAGTGCCGACGGTTTCACCCTGACCGGCGCCGGAACGCCCGGTTGCACCGTGACCGTGACCAGCAGCAGCGGCACGGTGCTCGGCTCAGGTCTGATCAACAGCTTCGGCCGGTTCACCCTGTTGCTCAGCAGCAAACAGATCAATGCGCAAGTCCTCCAGGTGACGGCCACCAGTCCCGACGGTGACGTCTCGATTCCAGGCACGGTGACGGCGGTCGATGGCACGGCGCCGGACGCGGTGACCGATCTGGCGCTGAATACCAACGGCACGACACTCACTGGACGCGGTGAGGCCGGAGCGACGGTCAGTGTCACCGACGCCACAGGCACCGTGCTCGGTATTGCACTGGTCGCCAGCAACGGCACGTTCAGCCTGACGCTGACGCCGGCGCAGCTCAATGGCCAGGCGCTTACCGCGATCCAGAGCGACGCCGCCGGCAACCTGTCGCAACCCGCCGGCATCATTGCCACCGATCTGCAACCGCCAGCCGCAGCGACTGGCGTTACGATCAATGACGTCGGCACCGTGGTCAAAGGCCAGGGCGAAGCCGGCAGCACCGTAACCGTGCGGGATGCCGCCGGTAACGTGTTGGCCACCGGCGTAGTCGATCAAAGCGGTAACTTCCAGGTCACCTTGCCCAACGCGCAGAACACCGGCGAAACCCTGCAGGTCACCCTGACCGACGCCAACGGCAACGCCTCGATTTCCACTGGCGTGATCACCGTCGACGGCACCCCGCCGGCCGCCGTGCAGAATCCACTGATCAGTGCCGATGGCAGCACCCTCAGCGGCACGGGTGAGGCTGGCGCAACCGTCAATGTCACCACCGCCAACGGCACCCTGCTGGGCAGCGCCGTAGTTGGCGCGGACGGCTCGTTCAGCGTGACCCTGGCGCCAGCGCCGACCAATGGTGAAGCGCTCGCGATCAGCCAGACCGACCCTGCCGGCAATGTTTCACCGTCGGCCAGTGTCAACGCACCCGATATCAGCCCGCCGGCAGCACTGACCCAAGTCGCGGTGAATGCTGACGGTGTCACCGTCACTGGTCATGGCGAACCGGGCGCCACCGTTTCCGTGCGCAGCGCCGACGGCACGTTGCTTGGCACGGCGCAGGTCGGCAGTGGCGGCGCGTTCACGGTCACCCTCAACGCAGCACAACTGAATGCCGAAGTGCTGACCGTCACTCAGGAGGATCCGCCGGGCAACGTTTCGACGGCGGTTGAAGTCACCGCCGTGGATTTGACCGCGCCGGCGATTCCGAGCGCATTGACCCTGAACGCGGCTGGCGTGCAACTGGCCGGTAACGCCGAGGCCGGCAGCACAGTGACCGTGCGCGACAGCCAGGGCAATATCCTCGGCACTACCACAGCGGCCGCAAACGGCACTTTCCAAATCACCCTCAACAGCCCGCAAACCAACGGCCAGGCACTCAACGTGACAGCCACCGACGCGGCGGGCAATCCGTCTGCACCGGCTATCGTCAATGCCCTCGACAGCACCGCGCCGTTGGCGGCCAGCGATCTGGCAGTCAGCGCCAACGGTGCAACCCTGACCGGTATCGGTGAGGCTGGCGCCAGCGTGGAAGTGCGTGATGCCGGTGGTGTTTTGCTGGGTACCGCCACCGTTGCCAGCAACGGCAATTTCAGCGTCACGTTGTCCCCGGCGGCGGTGGCTGGAGCGAATCTTTCCGTAGTGCAGATCGATGCTGCCGGCAATACCGGGCCGGCAGGTCCGGTGACCGCGCCGGGCAATCTTGCGGAAAGCGCACCGACCAATCTGGCCCTCAGCGCTGACGGGCTGACCCTGACCGGCTCGGCCACCGCCGGCAGCACCGTGAGTATTCGCAATGCGTCGGGTGTGTTGCTCGGCAGTGCGCTGGTGGCGGCCAATGGCACTTTCAGCGTCACGCTAAATGCCGCACAACTCAACGGCGAACAGCTGTCTGCCGTGGCGACGTCGAGCACCGGCATCAATTCCTCCCCGACCGATTACACCGCAGCCGATGTCGCCGCGCCAACGCCGCTCAGCGAACTGAGCCTGGCGCCGAACGGCACGGCCCTGACCGGGCGCGGTGAAGCCGGCGCCACGGTGACCGTGCTCGGCACGGGCGAAGTGGTTCTCGGCAGCGCCGTGGTGGCGGCCAACGGCACGTTCAGCGTCTCCCTCAGCCCGGCCCAGACCTCGGGCCAGACCCTGAGCCTGAGCCAGGCCGACACCGCCGGCAACGAATCCAACAGCGTCAACCTGATCGCGCCGGACCTGCTCGCGCCCAATGCGCCGGCGGCGCTGGTGGCAAGCGCTGACGGCACTTTGCTGTCGGGTACCGGTGAGGCCGGCACCACGGTCAACGTGTACAACGCCGCCGGAGCGCTGGTCGGGACCGGTACCGTGAGCATCGACGGCACATTTGCAATCACCCTGACCACGCCGCAAGCCAACGGCCAGGCGCTGACCGTGTCGCTGACGGATGCGGCGGGCAACACCTCGGCAGCCACGCCGTTCACTTCGGTCGACAGCACACCGCCAGCGGCCGTTTCGCAACTGAGCATCGGCGGCGACGGCGGCAGCTTGACCGGGCGCGGCGAACCCGGCGCGCAAGTCCGGGTCATCGACAGTGACGGCAACGTGCTCGGCACCGCCGTGGTCAGCGCGACCGGTACCTTCACCCTGCCACTGAACCCGGCGTTGACCAATGCCGAAGTGATCACCGTCGTGCAGGCCGACGCGGCGGGCAACGACTCGCCTGCGGTGAGCCTGACGACACCGGACTTCACCCCGCCGGATCCACTGGACAACGTCGATATCAACTCGTCCGGCGCGTTGGTCATCGGTACTGGCGAACCCGGCGCGACCGTCACCGTGCGCGATGCCAACGGCACCTTGCTCGGCACCAGCGTGGTACTCGGCGACGGCACCTTCAGCGTCACCTTGAATCCGCCGCAGATCAACGAACAGATCCTCAGCGTGCAGCAGGCCGATCCACCCGGCAACGTCAGCGCCCCGGTGTCGGTTACCGCACCGGATCTGACCCCGCCAGAGACACCGGCCGATCTGCAACTGAATGCCGATGGCGACACGCTCACTGGTACCGGCGAGGTCGGCGCCATTGTCCGCGTGACATCGGCCGATGGCACCGAACTGGGCACCGGTACGGTGGGCAGCGATGGGCGTTTCCAGATCACCGTGACCCCGGCGCAGACCGATGGCCAAGCGCTGTTCGTGGTATTGGCGGATGCGGCCGGCAATGCCTCGCCTGCCGGCACCCTGACCGCGCCTGACAGCACGCCTCCTGCCGCGCTGACCGATGTCGATATCGACGCCAGCGGCAGCCTGATTACTGGTTCCGGCGCGGCTGGCTCGCAAGTGATCGTCACCAACGCGGTGGGCACCATCGTCGGCACCGGCACCGTCGCGGCCGATGGCAGCTTCAGCGTGACTCTGGATCAACCGCTGCTCAACGGTGAAGCCTTGTCGGTGATCCAGCGCGATGCGGCGGGCAATCCCTCGCCTATCGTGCCGGTCACTGCACCGGACACCACCGTGCCTGTCGCGCCTGCCAGTCTTGCCCTCACGCCCGATGGCGTGACGCTGACGGGTACCGGTGAAGCCGGCGCCACGGTGCGCGTGCTGAGCGCGACTGGCACGGTACTGGGCTCGGCAATCGTGGCCGCCAATGGCTCGTTCAGCGTGACTCTCGACCCGCCGCAAGTGAACGGCGAGCTGTTGAGCGTCAATCAGACCGATCTGGCGTCGAACACTTCGCCAGCCGCGCCCCTACAGGCAGGCGACAGCACTGATCCGCTGGTAGTGGCCGACCTCAATGTCAGCCAGGACGGCTTGACCGTGACGGGTACCGGTGAGCCCGGGGCGATCGTCACCGTGCGTGACGGCACGGTGGTGCTCGGCACAGCGACCGTGGCCGCAGACGGCAGTTTCAGCGTGACGTTGTCGGCTGCGCAACTCGATGGTCGCGCACTTTCGGTCGTACAGGCCGACGCACAAAACAACGAGTCCGAGCCCGTACTGGTCGACGCACCGGACAGCACTGCACCGATCGCACCGACAGTCACATCGCTGACCGGCGCCGGCACCCTGCTCGCCGGTACCGCCGAAGCCGGCAGCACCGTGACTGTGCTGTCCGCCACCGGCACCGTGCTCGGCACAGCGGTGGCACTGGGCGACGGCACCTACACCGTTACGCTGAATCCAGCCCAGGCCAACGGTGAGTTGTTGTCGGTGATAGCGACGGACGAGGCGCAAAACTCATCGCCGACATTCCTCTTCCCGGCACCTGATATCACTCCTCCCGATGCCGTTACCGGCCTGACCATCAGCGGTGATCTGACCCAGCTCGCCGGTCGCGGCGAAGCCGGCGCGAGTGTCGAAGTGACCGATGCGCTGGGCGATGTTGTCGGCACCGGCACGGTCGCGGCCAACGGCACATTCCTGATCGATCTGGACCCGGGCATCACCGCCGGCCAAGTGCTGACCGTGAAGCAAACAGATGTCGCGACCAACGTGTCTGCAGAAGCCGACCTGACTGTTCCGGCAGTGCCAGCCCCGGCTGCGCCGGACAATCTTGTGCTGACAGCCGACGGCGTGACGCTGACCGGCACAGCGGCGATCGGCACCACCATCAATGTTTATGGGCCTGACAACAGTCTGATCGGCACCGGCGTCACCGGCGGGGATGGCACGTTCAGCGTGGTGCTGACGCCCGCGCAAACCAACGGCCAAAGCCTCGAAGTCACCGCCAACACTGCGTTGGGTGGCGCCTCGCTGCCGACTGAAATCACCACAGGTGACACCTCGGCGCCGGCGCCACTCAGTGATCTGGCGGTCAATGCCAGCGGCACAGTCGTTACCGGTCGCGGCGAAGTCGGCGCGTCGGTGACCATCACCGGCGCGGGCGGCGTGGTGCTGGGCAATGCGACGGTCGGCGCCAATGGCACCTTCAGCGCGCAACTCAATGCACCGCAGGTCAATGGTCAGGTGCTCAATGCGACTCAGACCGATGCGTCCAACAACACCTCATCCGGCCTTAACGTAACCGCGCCCGACATCACCCCTCCGGCGGCTCCGACGGCGCTGGTCCTCAGCGGCGCCGGTCTGGTGCTCGGCGGGCTCGGTGAAGCCGGCGCCATCGTCACCGTGCGCGGTGCGGGTGGCACGGTGTTGGGCACTGCGACGGTGGCGGGCAATGGCTCGTTCTCGGTGACCTTGTCATCGGCGCAACTCAACGGCGAGCAGCTGAGCGTCACGCAGAGTGATGCGGCGGGCAACGTTTCGCCGGTTACCAACCTAAGCGTTGCCGATACCACAGCGCCGGCGCCGCTGAGCAATGTGAGCCTGAACGGCACCGGCCTGGCCGTCAGCGGCACGGGTGAAGCCGGCGCGACCGTCAGCGTGACCAACGCAGCCGGTACCGTCCTCGGCACCGCCGTGGTCAATGCTGGCGGCACCTTTACCGTGCAACTGTCCAGCGCGCAACTGAACGGCCAACAGCTCAACGTGCAACAGGCCGACCCGACGGGCAATCTGTCGGCGGTATTCAACCTGACGGCCCCTGACGTACAGGCGCCGATCGCGGCCAGCGGTTTGACGCTTGCTGCCAACGGTCTGACCTTGAGCGGTACAGGTGAAGCCGGTGCCACGGTTAATGTCTACGGCCCCGGCGGCGCGCTGCTCGGCACCACCACGGTGGGCAGTGGCGGCACGTTCAGCTTCAACCTGAACACCGCGCAATTGGACGGGCAGCTGTTGACCGTGCGTCTGGTCGACCCGGCCGGCAACCTGTCGCCCAATGCCAGCGTGACGGCGCCGGACAGCACCGCCCCCGGCGTGCCCACCGGCGTCAGCGTCAATGGCAGCGGCACCGTGCTCACTGGCGTCGGTGTGCCCGGCTCAACCATCAGCGTGCGTGGCGCCGGCGGTGTGGTGCTTGGCACCGCGACCGTCGCCGCCAACGGCAGCTTCTCCGTGGTACTGGCCTCGGCGCAGATCAACAGCCAAGTGCTCAGCGTCACCCAGGCCGATCCGAGCGGCAACGTATCGGCAGCGGCGACCGCGACGGCGCCAGACCTGACACCGCCCGCTGCCGCCACGGCGCTGCTGGTCGGCGCCGACGGCCTGACCGTCACCGGTACCGGCGAAGTCGGCGCAACCGTCACCATCAAGTCGGCCAGCGGCGCCGTTCTCGGAACCGGCACGGTCAACAACCTCGGCGTGTTTACCGTCACCCTGAGCAGTGCGCAGATCAACGGCGAAAAACTCACCATCAACCTCAGCGATGCACGCGGCAACGTCTCGCTCGCCGCCAACGTCATCGCGCCGGACGTCGACGTCAATGCGCCCGTGGTCGCCAGCGATAACCTCGCCGTCGGCACCGTCACCCTGGCCCCGGTCACCGCGTCGCAGACCTTCAACGACTCGTTCACCACGCTGCTGGCCGGATTCTCGAAAACCTTCACCTTCACCGTGGCCGGCGGTACGCGTCTTGATCCGACCCTGACGCTGACCACCAGCAGCCTGATTTCGCTGATCGATGGCGTGGTCTACACCCTGCAAGTCAAGGATGCCAGCGGCAACTGGGTGACTCTGGATGTCAACGGCAGCGGCGGCCTGCTTGACCTGATTGCCTTGGCCGGCCAAGGCGTGCGAGTCGATATCGGTAACCTGCTGTCAGGCGATTATCGACTGACGGTTTCGAGCACCGGCATCGGCGTGCTGACCACGGTCAATACCCAGCTGCAACTGGACGTCAGCAGCCTGACCCAGTTCAACGGCATTGCCGGGCCAGCGGTGACCGGCAACGTCATCACCAACGTCGGCGTCGATGGCACGGCCGATCAGACCGGCCCGGACAACGGCGCGCAGTTGCAGATCTTCAAGAACGGCGCCTGGGTCAGCGCCGGTGCCGGCACCACGGTGCAAGGGTTGTACGGCACGCTGACCATCGACGCCAACGGCAACTACAGCTACAAACCGAACGGCAGTGTTGGCAGTGTCGGCAAAGTCGACGTGTTCAACTATCAACTGGTGCACCCGAACGGCTTGAGCGACACCGCCAATCTGTACGTGCGCATCGACAGCCCGCAAGCCAGCGAAGTGTGGAATGACGCCAACCTTGGCAGCCCGGCACTGGTGGTGGATGCCACAGCGGACATCGCCTCGACTGACGTCACCCTGATCAACCGCGAAGTCACCACCAACTCCGCCCTCGGCACGTTCAATGTGCTGCTGGGCGGCGGCAGTGGTAACTACAACACGGTGGTCGCGGCGGACACCGTCAGTGATCTGACCGTGGTGGTCAATTCGAGCAACCTGTTGGCGCTGCTCGGTTCGATGACGGTGGGCCTGTACAAACTCAACACGGCGACCAACCAGTACGTGCTGGTGAAAAGCTACGGCGGCAATGCCCTGCTCAATCTCGGCGGCGGCAACTACGGGATCAAGTTCGACGACCAGACCGCTGGCAGTTATCAAGTGCGGGTGGCAGTGGGCGGCCTCGGCCTGCTGACCAGCGTCAACACCAGCCTGATCAACGTCGCGACCTACAACAATCAGTTCGTGGTCGGCAGCTACACGCCAGTATCAGGCAATCTGCTCACCGACACCGCTGGTGGCGGCGCCGATGTGTTGGGCTCGGTCTATACCTTGCTCAGCGTGCTGGTCGCCGGCAGTTACGTGGCGCCGGGTTACAACGGCGTGTCGCTGGTCGGCAACTACGGGACATTGGTGGTTCAGGCCAACGGCAACTACACCTACACGCTCAAGGCCGGGCTGACCGATGCGGTGATCGGCCAGGAAGACACCTTTACCTATCAGCTCACCCACCCCAACGGCACGGTCGATTCCGCGACACTGACCATCGACCTGAACAAGGCCGGCGCTTTTGCTACCACGGCATTCTCGGCACTGGCCAGCGATGACCTCGGTCTGGCCCATGCCACTGGCAGCGAGTTGATCCAGGGCACCGAGGGCAACGACACCCTCGACGGCTCGCACGGTGGCGCCGTGACCCTGCAAGGTGGCGGTGGCGACGACACGCTGATCATCGCCGATCAGCAGTTCACCTCGGTGGACGGCGGCAGCGGCACCGACACCCTGCTCTGGGCCGGTGGCGACGTATCGATCAACCTCGGCGATCTGCAGAGCAAAATCCACAACGTCGAGATCCTCGACCTCAACCATTCCAGTGCGGTTGCGCTGACACTGAATCTCAGCGATCTGCTGGCGATTACCTCTTCGGACAACAACACCCTGCTGATCAAGGGTGACGAAAAGGACAGCGTGCACATGACCGGTGGCTGGGTCGCTGATGGCACGCAACAGGCCGACGGCATCGACTATGTTCAATACACGGCACAGGAGGATCCGAGCCATCACTTGTGGGTGCAGAACGGCATTCAAGTGGTTTGAAACAAGACATCAAACGTTGGTCTCTCAACAGTAAGGGAAGTCTGTGGAGTCAGTTTTTCGCCAGAAATGGCCGGTGGTCCTGTTGACCATCGGCCTCTACCCCGCTTTCACCGTCGGCGTCCGCGCCGACGACAATCTCGACAGCAGCTTGCGCAGCATCAGCCCGTCGCAACTGCAACAACCGGCAGGCAATGACAACCGTCAGCGCCCTGCCCTTGCTCTGAAAGCGTCCGCCGATGCGGACGCGTTGGGGCTGGAACAAGCGGTCAGGCTGGCCGTGGACTGGCACCCACGGATCGGCGAGGCCATCGGCACCCTGTTCCAGCAAGGCGAAGGGGTCAACGTCGCCGAATCCGGCTATTACCCGCAGGTCACCGGCGGCATCAAGGGTGGCTACACCAGCGGTTACGGCAGCGATGCCGGCAGCCAGTCGGTGAACATTTCCCTCAAGCAGATGCTGTATGACTTCGGCAAGGTTTCCAGTTCCGTCGACGCCGCCCGCGCCCGGGTGGCGCGCAGTCAGGCCGGGATTCTGCTGGCGATCGACGACATTGCCCGCGACACCGCCAGGGCCTACATCGAGGTGCAGCGTTATCAGCGTCTGCTCGAGGTTGCGCGTGAGCAGATTCAGGGCATCGGCGGCATCGTCGACCTGGCCAAACAACGCAGCGACATGGGTGCCAGCACCCGTTCCGATATGGTCCAGGCACAGTCCCGGGCCGAAGGTGCGACGGCCACATTGCAGGAATTCAAGGCGCAATACGCGCGCTGGCAAGCGACGCTGACCAGCCTGCTCGGACGGCGCACGCCGCCGGCAGTCAGCGACGCGCCCGCGCCGACGCTGACTCAGGCCTGTGACGCTTCGCAGATCTCCGACACCCTGCCCGCTGTCCTCCAGGCCGCCGCGCAACGCACGCAGGCCCAGGCCGAACTGGCCCAGGCCAAAGCCGAAGCCTACCCGACCCTGTCGCTGCAACCCTCGGTCAATCAATATCTGGATGACCACTACGACGATCAGAACTCGCGCGCCGACCGCACCCAGGTGGGGATCTTCCTCAACCTCGAAGTGCCGATCTATCAGGGCGGCGCTATCAGTGCGCGCAGCCGCGCGGCCGGCCATGCGCTGACCGCAGCGGACTCGGCCGAAGACTTCGCCCGGCTGCAAGCGCGCCAGGGTCTGGCCGAAGCCCAGGCGCAAACCTCGGGGCTGAACCGGCGGCTGCGCTCGCTGGAATTTCGCCAGACCAGCATCACCGAGGCGCGCATGTTGTATGGCCGCCAGTACCTGGAACTGGGCACGCGGCCGCTGCTGGACTTGCTCAACGCCGAGCAGGAAATCCATCAGTCGCGCTTCGATCTGGTCAACACCCAGGCTGATCTGCAACGCCTGCAGATCGACTGCTTCTACAACAGCGGTGCGATTCGCCGGGTCTTCGGCATCGACCACAGCGCCATCCAGAATGTCGAGATCCTGCCATGACCAATGCCAGCATCACTGCTCCCGAACCCGCCGCTGCCGAGGCTCGCGAAGATTATTCGCCGTGGCTGGAAGCGGTGCTCAAGGTCGCCCGCCACTATCGCCTCGATGTCTCGCCGGAAAGCGTACGCCTGGCTTCGGTGCACAGCGAAGGCCGCGTCGAAGAAGTGGTTCGGCACATGGCGCGTCAGGCCGGTTTGAGCGTCAAGTTCGCGGTGTTCGACAACAAGAGCCTGAGCCGCTGGCGCACGCCGCTGGTGGTGCAACTGCGTGACGGGCAGGTCGGCGTGCTCGAAAGCATTGGCGAGACCGGCGAGCTGGGCATCTGCTTCAGTGGTGATCAAGGTTTGCAGAGTCGCATGGAGGCCGGCGCTCTGACCGAGCAGGCCCTGCGCACGGTGATTCTGCGTCCGACGCAACCGGTGGCCGACGTGCGCACCAACGATTACATCAAGCCCTACGACGAACACTGGTTCCGGCGCATCGTCCTCACCGATCTGCGGCCCTACAGCCAAGTGATGATCGCCTCACTGGTGGCCAACCTGCTGGGCATGGCCGGGGTACTGTTTTCCATGCAGGTGTACGACCGGGTGATTCCGGCCGAGTCGCTGCCGACCCTGTACGTGTTGTTCGGCGGGGTGATGCTGGCGCTGCTGTTCGATTTCGTCATGCGCATTCTGCGTCTGCGCATCACCGACGTGCTGGGCAAGCGCGCCGACTTGCGCGTCTCCGATCTGGTCTTCGGCCATGCCTTGCGTCTGCGCAATTCGGCGCGGCCGAAATCCACCGGTTCGTTCATCTCACAACTGCGCGAGCTGGAGCAGATCCGCGACCTGATCACCTCCAGCACCGCCACGGCACTGGCGGACATGCCGTTTTTCCTGCTGTTCCTGCTGGTGTTCTATTTGATTGGCGGGCCGCTGGTGCTGATCCCGCTAGTGGCGCTGGTGTTCATGTTGCTGCCCGGAATCATCGCGCAACCGCGTCTGGCGCGACTGGCCAATGCGTCGATGCGCGAGGCGGCGCTGCGCAACGCCATGCTGGTGGAAAGTATTCAGGGCCTGGACGACATCAAGGCATTGCAGGCCGAGCAGCGTTTCCAGCAACAGTGGAACCAGTACAACGCCGCCTCGGCGGACAGCAGCCTGCGCCTGCGCACCTTGACCAACAGCCTGGTGGCGTGGACGCAGAACGTACAAGGCGGAGTGTTCGCGGTGGTCATCGTGTTCGGCGCGCCGATGGTGATTGCCGGCGACCTCACCACCGGCAGTCTGGTCGCGGCGTCGATTCTGTCGTCGCGGATGATGGGGCCGATGGCGCAACTGACCCACGTGCTCACCCGATGGCAGCAGGCCAAGGTCGCGCTCGAAGGCTTGAACCGGATCATGCAGATGCCGGTGGATCATCCCGAAGGCAGCCAGCGCGTGCACCTGCCGGCGATTCGCGGCGACTACCGCCTGCGTCAGGCCAGTTTTCGCTACAGCGAGGAAGCGACCCCGGCGCTCAACAACATCGACCTGAGCATTCGCCCCGGCGAGCGCATCGCCCTGCTCGGCCGCAACGGCGCCGGCAAGTCGACGTTGCTGCAAGCACTGGGCGGCGCGATGGATCTGAGCAGTGGTGAAACCACCCTGGACGGCATTGCCCTTGCGCATCTGGATCCGGCCGATCTGCGCCGCGATGTCGGCCTGCTGTCGCAACAGGCGCGACTGTTTCACGGCACCCTGCGCGACAACATCACCCTCGGTGCCGGCCAGGCCAGCGATCAGGAAATCATCGCCGCGCTGACCGTTACCGGTGCCCTGGACTTTGTTCGCCAACTGCCCAAAGGCATGGATCACCTGGTGCTTGAGGGCGGGCTGGGTTTGTCCGGAGGTCAGCGTCAAAGCCTGTTGCTGTCGCGTTTGTTGATCCGCCAGCCGCAAGTGCTGCTGCTCGACGAGCCGACGGCCGCGCTAGATGACGTCACCGAGCGTTTGCTGCTGGAAAAACTCGCGACCTGGACCCAAGGTCGAACGCTGGTGGTCGCCACGCACCGGGTCAGTGTGTTGCAACTGGTCGAGCGGATCATCGTCCTCGACAACGGCCGCATCGTCATTGACGACCATCGCGACGCGGCCCTCGCGCGGTTGCGCGCACCGGGCAAAGGAGTGGCGGTATGAAGCCGATGATGACCGACGTGCCGGACCCGATGTCCTACCTCGACGGCCGCGATGAGCGCGCACTTGCCGGTGGCGCAAAGGTGATCTGGGGTTGCGCGCTGATGCTCGCCTGCTTCATTGCCTGGGCGGCGTGGTTTGAGATCGTCGAGGTCTCGACCGGCACCGGCAAAGTCGTGCCCAGCTCGCGCGAGCAGGTGATTCAGTCGATGGAGGGCGGCATTCTCGAGCAACTCAATGTCAGCGAAGGCGCTATGGTCGAGCGCGGCCAGATCCTCGCGCAACTGGACCCGGTGAAGAACCAGTCCAACGTCGGCGAAAGCGCGGCCAAGTACCGTGCAGCGCTGGCCAGCGTCAATCGCTTGCAGGCCGAGGTCAGCGAAAAGCCCCTGACTTTTGACGCCTCGCTGCAGGAGTTTCCTGACCTGATCCGCGCCGAAACCGAGCTTTACCAAACCCGGCGCAAAGGTCTGGCGGAAACCCTCGACGGTATTCAGAGCTCGCTGAAACTGGTGCGCAGCGAACTGGCGATTACTGAAAACCTGGCGAAGATCGGCGCCTCAAGCCGGGTTGAAGTGCTGCGCCTGACCCGTCAGCGCTCGGAGCTGGAATTGAAAGCCACCGAAGCCCGCTCCGATTACATGGTCCGCGCCCGCGAAGACCTGGCCAAGGCCAACGCCGAGGCGCAGATGCTCGAAGCGGTGATCCGTGGTCGCACCGATTCACTGTCGCGTCTGACCCTGCGCTCGCCGGTGCGCGGCATCGTCAAGGACATCGAGGTCAGCACGATTGGCGGCGTTATTGCGCCCAACGGCCAGGTCATGCAGATCGTGCCGCTCGATGAACAACTGCTGATCGAGACGCGCATCTCACCGCGCGACATCGCTTTCATTCACCCAGGTCAGGCGGCGAAAGTGAAAATCACCGCTTACGACTATTCGATCTACGGCAGCCTCGACGGCGAAGTGGTGACGATCTCGCCGGACACCATCCAGGACGAAGCCAAGCCGGAAATCTTCTACTACCGCGTGTTCATCCGCACCGCTTCGGATGAACTGCGCAACAAGGCCGGCAAACGCTTCGCCATCGTCCCCGGGATGATCGCCACGGTGGACATTCGTACCGGCGAAAAAACCGTGCTGGACTACCTGATCAAACCGCTCAACCGCGCCCGCGAAGCGTTGCGCGAACGCTGATCAGCGGCTGGCCAGTTTGGTCGCTGGCGGCGTCGCTGGAGTGATGCTGGCCTGATAGCGCGACCACTCGCGATTGATCTCCGCGTACGGCAAAAAGATGCTTACGCGCGGTTGATCGAGCAGGTCTTTACGCTTGAGGCGGCTGACGTCGTCACGGGTGAGGAACGCTACGTTGATGCCGACCACTTTGCCATCGGCAGAAAACACCGGCCCGCCGGACATACCTTTGGCCAGTGCGCCATTGTGGGTGCCGTAAAGCACGTTGCCCTCTTTGACGTCGAGGCGAACCATGGCCGGTAAAGCCTGGCCGGTGCCCTTGATCGACATATACAGCGAATTGAAGCCCACCGAAGTCAGCTCTTCGCCCGGCGTATAGCCGCGCCACGCCGGCACGCTATTGGCCTTGTGACGGAAGAACTGCACGTCTGCCTGCCCCTGGAAAACCGTGCCCGACAAGTAAGGAATGTGCTTCACCGTCACGGCAAAATCCTCATTCCATTGCACAGCCGAACCCATCAGCAGGTAAGGCAAAGGCGCACCGGAGTGGACGACAAAGGCTTGGTCTAAAACAGGATCCTGAACAAAAGTGACTGGCATTCCATTGCACCCGCTGAGCAGCAACGACGCTGCAACAAGTGACTTGAGGGGGCGCATTTTCGGTACATCTTGAAGTGAGGAAAGGTGCTGCAATATGTCATTGCGCCATCACTTTTAGCAATAGGCTCAGCCTACCGCTTGTCGGCGAGCGATATAGTGAGTCAATCATTGGATCCAGGATCCGAAATGGAAGCGCTGCGAGCGTCTATTTTGATATCACCTCTAAACGGAACGACCACTGATGTGCAGAGTCATCTGCAACGCACTGCATCAGCGTACAGAGGGACACGATTCGCTGAGATCGTCCTGAGGAGATTCATATGACAGACAAGGCCGACCCAAAAGCCACGCCTACACTCAACCCACCGGTTTTTTATACATCGGGGATCATCCTGCTATTGCTGGTCATCTATGCCAGTGTTTTCCAGGCCAACGCTCAGTTGGTGTTTGCCGAGGTTCAAAGCTGGATCATCACCAATGTCAGCTGGTTCTACATTCTTGCTGTAGCGATCATCCTTGGGACCGTTGTGTTTCTCGGTATCAGCCGATACGGCGATATAAAACTCGGTCCCGACCACAGCAGCCCCGATTACAGCAGCACAACCTGGTTCGCGATGCTGTTCTCGGCCGGTATGGGGATCGGCCTGATGTTCTTTGGCGTGGCTGAACCGGTCATGCATTTTCTCAACCCGCCAGTCGGCGACGGCAACACCGTCGAGGCTGCACGGGAAGCAATGAAGATCACCTTCTTCCATTGGGGCCTGCATGCCTGGGCGATCTACGCCATCGTGGCGATGATCCTTGCCTATTTCAGTTATCGTCACGGGCTGCCGCTCACGCTCAGATCAGCGCTGTACCCGTTGATCGGAGATCGTATCTACGGGCCGATAGGCCATGCCGTCGACATCTTCGCCATCATCGGCACGGTGCTCGGGGTCGCGACGTCCCTGGGCTTCGGTGTTGCGCAAATCAACACAGGTCTCAACGCGTTGTTCGGCGTCCCGATCAACACCACCGTGCAGATCATCTTGATCGTCGTCACAACCGGGCTCGCCACTGTTTCGGTTGTCACCGGTCTGGACAAAGGCGTGCGCCGCCTCTCGGAACTCAATCTCGGATTGGCGGTGCTGCTGTTGTTGATGGTTATCGTCCTCGGGCCTACGGTGCTGATCCTGCAGACTTTCGTGCAGAACACCGGTGGCTATCTCACCGAAATCGTCAGCAGAACGCTAAACCTATATGCCTACCAACCTACCGCCTGGATCGGCGGTTGGACATTGTTCTACTGGGGTTGGTGGCTGGCCTGGTCGCCCTTTGTCGGACTTTTCATCGCACGCATTTCCCGAGGCCGCACCATCCGTGAATTCGTCATGGGTGTGTTGCTCGTTCCCGCAGCTTTCACTCTGTTGTGGATGACCGTGTTCGGTAACACTGCCATTCATATGATTCTCACCGAAGGCATCACTGACCTGGGCGCAGCCATTGATAAGGACACTTCCCTCGCGCTCTTTGCGTTCCTTCAGCATTTCCCGTTTTCCGGCGTGATCTCGCTGGTCGCCGTGGTAATGGTTGTGGTGTTCTTCGTCACCTCGGCAGACTCCGGTGCGATGGTGGTCGACATGCTCGCTTCGGGCGGATCGGCAAACACGCCGGTATGGCAGCGCGTGTTCTGGGCGTCGAGCATGGGCCTGGTTGCCATTGCTCTGCTTCTGGCAGATGGTCTCAAGGCTTTGCAGACCGCGACCATTGCCAGCGCATTGCCCTTCACAATCACCCTGCTTTTCAGCATGCGAGGTCTACTCAAGGCCTTGAAACTCGATGCGACCAAACGCGGACTGCGTTATCAGTCAATGTCGCCCGGCGTCAGCCGCAGCCCGGGGAGCTGGCAACGCAGGTTGCGGACAATGGCCATGTTCCCGCGGCGTTCACATGTGCTTCGCTTCATTACCGAGACGGCGAAACCGGCTTGTCTGTCGGTGGCTGAGGAATGGCGAAAGCAGGGCTACGTGTGCAATGTCGAAGACCTGGAAGACAGCAGTGTCCGACTCAGCGTCGGCGGTGCGGACAATCCGCAGTTCATCTATGAAGTGCGCCCTCACCCCTACGCGATGCCGAGCTTTGTCATGGGTGACACACAGGATGAGGATCGCAAGTACTTCAGGGCCGAAGTGCATTTGCGAGAAGGTGGGCAAGACAAGGACATCATGGGCTGGTCACGCGAAGAGGTGATCGGAGATATCCTCGATCAATACGAGCGGCACATGCAGTTTCTTCATCTGGTGGGCTGAAGCCGACGACGGCAGGCGGCCTGAAGTTTCTAATCCACGCACGTTTCAATCCAGGAAAAATGAGGAGGATTCATGCCACTTCATCCCATTCTGTTCATGGGCGGCTCCGGCGCCATCGGCCACCAGACGGCTCGCGCATTGCGCGCGGCGCATCCCGACGTCCCGTTGCTGATCGGCGGACGCGACCTCGCCAAGGCTGAGCAAACCGCCGAGCAAATCGGTAATGCCCAGGGTGTGGTCATCGATGCTGGCGCAGATGATCTGGGGCTGGGTGATCGCCCGGTCAGCGCCATCGTCCTGTTCTACATGGACCACGCCCTCGCCGGGCTGCGCTTTGCGCAAAAGCGCAAGGTGCCGCACCTGAGCATCTCTTCGGGCGTGTTCGAAATCGCCCCGCAAATCGCCAGTTTCATGCACACGCCTGACGCGTCGCCCATTGTCCTCGGCTACGAATGGATGGTCGGCGCGACCACGGTAGCGACGCTGCACATCGCCAAAGCCTTCGCCCGCGTGCACGACATCCGCATTCATGCACTGGTCGACGAACAGGACGGCGGCGGCCCGACCGTGGCCGTCGATTTTGAACACCTGAACAAGATGCTGCCCGCCGCACTGACCCGCAGAGGCGGCGAATTCATCTGGCGTGAAGGCGACGACGCCAAGGTCAACTTCCGCGCTGTCGACGGCACGCCCCTGCAGGGCGCCGGCTTTTCCTCCATCGACGTCACCGGGCTGGCCGCCGCCACCGACGCCCCGAACGTCGAGTTCAACCTCGCCAGCGGCGTCAGCTCGACCCGGCGTCAGGGTCAGCCGATGTCGACGGAAATACTGATTGAAATCGAAGGCACGGATCACAAGGGATCTGCGTTGCGCACCCGCCACGCCGTGGTTCACCGCGACGGTGCAGCGGCGTTGACCGGGCTCAGCGTGGCCATGTTACTGGAGCGACTGATTGGGCTGGATGGGCAGCCGCCGGTGAGGCCGGGGCTGTATTTTCCGTATCAGTTGCTGGAGGCGCAGGGTTTTTTGCAGCGGTTGGAAAAGGACGGTGGCGAGTTGATTGAGCTGGACGGAGAAGTGAATGGATAAAAAATCGTAGCGACCAGGCTGGTCGCTACTAAAAAAGACAGAAGCCAGGGTCGCTGGCGAGCAACCGAAGCTTCAGTTTTACTTTTCCTGCATCTGCACAGGATCAGAGCTTGCGACCAACCTGAGCGTAGCCCTGCCTTGAGCTCAAGGCAGGGCGCAGAGCGCTGGCAGATATCACTTTTTCTTTTTCGCTGGCTTGTCGGCCTTCTCTGATTTCTTCGCCTTCTCCGGTTTGCTGTCAACTTTCTTGGCGGAATCCTTGGGTTTGGCGTCTTTTTTCTTTTCTTTCTTGTCAGAGGGCTTTTCTTTCTTGCCGGAGGACTTCGATAGCGTCGAAGCCGCATCCGATTTCTTCGCCGATGACGACTTTTTGTCTTTCAATTCTTTACTGGCTTTCGAAGTCTCACCTTTGCTCTTTTTGTCATCTTTAGCCACGTTAACCACCTCTCGGAGTAGTGCCGACATTAGCGCACCGCCAGCGGAATTGCCCACAGGCTCAGTATTAGGCGTGGCTGGTGAAATGCCGTTCAATTTTTCTCAAACGTCGACAATCGCAGGTTGAAAGCTCAAAAGGTGTTGGCGATCTGGAAGCGCCTTGCACTACAAGGCGCATCCTGTTCTTCGTCCCGATTTCGACGAAAGAAATCGCGCATCAGCTCGGCAGTAGCTTGACGCTGCCACAAACCCTGCTCGCGGGTCTGCCAGTCATTCCTTCACCTGTTGCGCCAGTGCGGTGGGATAAATGACTTGCTGGGTGTCCAGGTTGCGAATCTCGGATTCGATGCTGATGGTTGATATCTCACGTCCTGGAGGTCCGCTGATGGAGTTGCTGGAGGAGAAATCCACTACGTAACGCTGACCGGCGCGGAACTCGACATCGCGCGCACCGAAGCCGCATTTGGCACCGCCCGTACCCAGCCCGTTCATCGATACCCAGCACCAGCCCAATGAGTGCTTCCCGGGCGTAAGGCGTAGCGCCTGCTTGCCGGAAACATCGAGAATTGACGCACGACCGGCGCCCGGCAATGGTTGGCCATCCACTTGCGTGGCCAGCAGCAGTCGGTGAAAAGGCACACCGATAGCGCGAAATTGAGTGGTCGCGAAGTACACAAGCGCGGCGTCGGGAGCGTTATTGGAAAGATCATAAGGCGTCATCGATTCCGGCGCCCATTCGCCCTGGTAATCCTTGTAGTGATAGTTGGAGCAGGCGGTGGTGAAAATGGCCGCCAGCAGAACAGCGGTTAGCTTGAGTTGTGAATTGAAAAACGACGAACGCATTGTTCTTCCTTGCTGAGATACCTACGGCCGCTTCGTCAACAGCGGCCGTCTCCGGCGAAAAGTGATATCGCCATGCTATCACTTCAACTATCCCAAAGCCTCTGCGTCCTGTTCTTGTGCGAGAAAAAAGACCCGCCGCACGACGGGCCTCTTATGCCTTTACTTCGATTCAGGCTGATTTCACCGTGTCAGCCTCTTGGTTGTTCTCAGGCCGAATCCTGAACCAGATCGCATACATCGCCGGCAGAAACACCAGCGTGATGATGGTGCCAACAAACGTGCCGCCGATCAGCGTGTAGGCCAGCGTGCCCCAGAACACCGAGTGGGTCAGCGGAATGAACGCGAGAATCGCCGCCAGCGCGGTCAACAATACCGGCCGCGCCCGTTGCACTGTCGCTTCGACCACGGCATGGAACGGCGCCAGCCCTTCCTGTTCGTTGTGATGGATCTGCCCGATCAGAATCAGCGTGTTGCGCATCAGAATCCCCGACAGCGCAATCAACCCGACCAGCGCATTGATACCGAATGGCTGGTTGAAGATCAGCAGCGTCGGCACCACACCGATCAAGCCTAACGGCGAGGTGAGGAAGACCATGATCATCGCCGAAATCGAGCGTACCTGAACGATGATGATGAGCAGCGTCATGGCGATCATGATCGGTAGCAACGGCAGGATCGCCTTGCCCGCCTTGCCGGACTCTTCGATGGCGCCCGCCTGTTCAATACGGTAGCCGGAAGGCAGGTTTTCGATGATCGGCTGCAACTGCTGGGTGATTGCGCCGGAAACGTCCGGCGGTTGCAAACCTTCGGCGATGTCGCCACGCACGGTGATGGTTGGCGTGCGATCACGGCGGCGCAGGATCGGATCTTCCATGCGCACTTCGACCTGGCCGATCTGCGACAGCGGGATGCGCTGCCCCGCCGCACCGACCAGGGTGAAGCCTTCGATCTGCGCCGGGTCGAGGCGGATATTGCCCGCCGCACGGCCGATGACCTGCACGGAACGGATGTCTTCGCGCACCGCCGTGATCGGCACACCGCTGAGCAGAAATTGCAACTGCTGGGCGACTGCGCTGGACGCCAGCCCCACTGCCTGCAAGCGATCCTGATTCAGATTGAAATGCAGCGTCGGCGTCAGCGGCCCCCAGTCAGTGTTGACGGTTCTCATCATCGGGCTGTTCTGCATCACCGCCCTGACCTGCTCGGCGATGTCGCGCAATTTCGCCGGATCAGGCCCCATCACCCGGTAGGCCACCGGAAATGGCGAGTACGGGCCGAAGACGATCTGCGTCGCCCGGACGCGCGCCTCTGGAGCAAGCCCTTCGGCGACCGCTTCGCGCAAACGCAACTTGAGGGTTTCACGGGCGTCCTGGTTGTCGGTCAGCACAACGATTTTGGCGAACGATGGATCCGGCAACTCCGGCGCCATCGCCAGGAAAAACCGTGGTGCACCCTGACCGATATAGGCGGTGACGATTTTTGCCTCTTCCTGCTTGTGCAGCCAGGCTTCGACTTTGGCCGCAGCGGCGCTGGTCTGCTCGATGGAAGTGCCGTAGGGCATCTGCACTTCGATCATCACTTCAGGGCGGTCAGAGGTCGGAAAGAACTGCTTCTTCACCAGCCCCATGCCCGGAATCGCAACGGCAAACAGCGCGACCACCGCACCGGCCACCAGCCATTTGCGCGTGATCACCCATGCCAGAACACGCCGGAAACGGTTATAGCGCGGCGTGTCGTAGATTGCCGCGTGCCCGCCTTCGACTTTCTGGATATCCGGCAACAGCTTCACGCCCAAGTACGGCGTGAAAGCCACGGCGACGACCCACGAAGCGATGAGCGCGATGCCGACAATCCAGAACATGTTACTGGTGTATTCGCCCGCCGTTGATTGCGCGAATCCGTTGGGCAGAAAGCCAATCGCGGTGACCAGCGTACCGGCCAGCATTGGCGCTGCCGTGTGGCTCCAGGCATAAGCGGAGGCCTTGATGCGGTCGTAGCCCTCCTCCATTTTCACCACCATCATTTCAATGGCGATGATCGCGTCATCGACCAGCAGCCCCAGCGCAAGAATCAGCGAGCCCAAGGTGATCCGGTCAAAATTTTTGCCGGTAGCCGCCATCACCACAAAAACGATCGCCAGGGTCAACGGCACTGCCGCTGCGACCACCACGCCGACACGCCAGCCCATGCTGAGAAAACACACGAGCATGACCACCAGCAGCGCGACAAAGAACTTGACCATGAACTCGCCGACCGCCGAGTCGATATTCACCGCCTGATCGGTGACTTTCAAGAGGGTCATGCCCAAGGGCATTTCTTCATTGATCTTGAGTGTCTCGGCATCCAGCGCATTGCCCAGATCCAGACCGTTCCAGCCCTCGCGCATGATCACGCCGAGCAATAAAGCCTCCTCGCCGTTGTTGCGTACCAGAAAGGTCGCCGGGTCTTCGTAGCCGCGCTCGACCGTGGCCACGTCAGACAGCTTGAGTGTTCGGCCCTGAGCGACAACAGGCGTGTCACGAATTTTCTGCAACGTGTCGAACGCGCCATCGACGCGCAGAAACACCTCCGGCCCTTTGGTTTCGACCGATCCGGCGGGGGTCAGCACGTTCTGATTGTTCAGCGCGGCAAAGATGTCCTGCGGCGACAAGCCCAGCGTCGCCAACCGATCATGGGAAAACGAGACGAATATCCGCTCGGCCTGCTCACCAATGATGTTGACCTTTTTCACTCCCGGTACGTGCAACAGGCGTTGGCGTAAAGTCTCCGCGTCGCGCACCAACAAGCGCTGCGGCTCGCCCTTGGCTTTCAAGGCGAACAGCGCGAAGGTCACGTCGGAAAACTCGTCGTTCACCATCGGCCCGACGACACCCGCCGGCAGCTTGATTGCTTCGTCGTCGAGCTTTTTCCGTGCCTGATAAAACTCTTCCTGCACCTGCGATGGCGGTGTGCTGTCGAGCAACGAGACCATGGTGAATGCCAGTCCCGGGCGTGTGTAGGTTTCCGAGCGGTCGTACCACTTCAATTCCTGCAGGCGCTTTTCGAGGGGTTCGGCGACCTGATCCTGCATCTCTTGCGCGGTCGCCCCCGGCCACGCGGTGATGACGGTCAGCTGCTTGACCGTAAACGGCGGGTCTTCCGCCCGGCCCAATTTGAAGAACGACAGGACGCCGGCAACGGCGATCAGAAAAATCAGAAACACCGTGATTGCGCGCTGGCGCACGGCGATAGCAGAAAGGTTGAAGCGGCCCTCGCTCATGGACGACTCCCGGCAACCTGGCCCTCGTCGCGCGCAAGCAAACGCACTTCCTCGCCATCGCGCAGCAGATGCGCGCCCAGCGCGACAATCGGATCACCGACATTGAGCTCGCCAGCGACACGGGCCGAATCATCGCTCAAGCCCAGGACCTCGACCGAGCGCCAGCTCACTGTCGCCGGAGTGCCGGCGATGACCCATACGCCGGGGCCTTTGCCCGGGTCGTAGATCGCCGCGACGGGCACCTTCAGCGCCTGATCTGGCGAAGAACCCTGGGCAATTTCGACGGTGACCGTCGAGCCGATTGGCGCATTGGCCAACCTGCCTTCGAGCACATAGCGCGCCTCAAAAGTACGAGTTGTGCTGTCAGCCGAATCGGAAAGCAGACGCAGTTTTGCGCTGACGGCCGCCGATGTATCGCCATACTGTTTTGCCTTAGCGATGGAGCCCGGTGCGGGCCGCAAGGTCTCGGGCAGATGGACGATGGCCTCCCGCTGACCGGCCCGCGCCAACCGCACCACCGGTTGTCCCGGGCTGACGACTTGTCCGGGCTCGGCGAGGGTTTCCACCACCACGCCATCAGCGTCCGCCACCAAAACCGCGTAACCCGAGGCGTTGCGCGCGACGTCCGCTTGCGCCACAGCGGCATTGAGCTGCGCCTTGGCGGTGTCGGCTGCGGCTTTGAACTGATCGTAGGCCGATGCCGAAATAGCGCCGGCGGCGACGAGTTTGCGATTGCGCGCTTCGTCACCGGCAGTCTGTAGGGCTCGAGCACGAGCGGCACTAACCGCTTCTTGCTGGGCTCGCGCCTGCAGGCCGAGGTCGATTGGGTCGAGGCGCATCAGCGGCTGTCCGCGCTTGACCGTCTGACCGGTATCAACCAGACGCTCGAGCACCTTGCCCGACACGCGAAAGCCCAGATCGCCCTGGGTGCGTGCAGCCACGACGCCGGTAAATGATCGAGTTCCATTTTCTGCCCGTTGCACCGCCGCCGATCTGACAATCGGCGCCAAGGTACGTGGATCTTTTGCGCTGGAGGAATCCCCGCACGCCGTCAGGGCCAAGGGCAGCAAACATACCGCGAGGGGGAAAGGTCGGAGCCGGCGCATGGAATTCCTTTACTGAAAATAGGATGACCATCATATTCTCAGTCTTGTGACCATCACCGTCAACAGTCACTACGTCGCCGGCCCGATTTTCATCGCTGAATCAGAAGCGATAGCTGACAGAAGTACCGAGGCCGCTGGCGCTATTCTTGTATTTGGCGCTGTACGAACCTTTTCCTGCCGAGGCGTCGTTGAATACGCGGTCCGCGAGCGGTGTTGTTGGCCGGAGACTGATCAACCGAGAACCCGGTACGCAGCACTGAAATAACCAAACTGCGGCGGCCATGTTGCCTTAGTGACCATGCCATTCAAGAGTCACAACCAGAACAGCGGAAATGTCGTTGCGTCAGGAACAGGATTGGGTTGGGGCAACTGATCCGACTCCTCGGATCAGCAGAGGATCAAGGCATCAAGCTGCGCAAGATGAGGTTCGAAGTCAGCGTCGGCGCCACTTCGATGAAATCCAGATTGTGTTGCAGCATGAGTGGATTGACGAAGGGCCGCAGCGCCAGGTGGATCGATTCGACCGTTTCATCCAGCGGCGTCCTGCGCTCGAACTCACCGGCCTCGCGCCCTTCGCGGACAATGTCGGTGATAAAGCGCTTGATCTGCGCATCGTAACGCTGCGCACTCGGCCAGTTTTCGCCAGCGGCGAATGCGGCAATGTCGTAGAGCTTGCGGTCGTTGAAGAACAGGTTCACACCCGTGGCGATCACGGTTTTTACCAAACGACGGAAGCGCTCGGTAGGCGTCAGGTCTGCTTCGTTGATCGCCTGCTCGACCGCCGCAACGATCTGCCCCAGACAATTCGCGCAGATCGCTTCGCCGATCGCCTGTTTGGAATCGAAGAATTTGTAGATGTATGCCTTGGAGAAACCGATGGCCTTGGCCAGATCGGACACCGTGGTTTTGGCGTAGCCGTACTGGCTGAAATGCTCGTTGGCCGCCGCGACAATCTGATCACGAATATCGTGATCGACGGGACCACGCGGGCCGGGGAAGGATGGGGAAACTGAATTGTGATTCATGCCGGCAGCTTACTCACCCGCCCGCCGACTGACAATGCGTGTTGGTTTATGAATGTTGCCAGCGCGCCCACCACTGTGGGAGCGAGCCTGCTCGCGAATACGCCCGCCCAAACAACACAAATCCCCCAAACCGCCGCACTACCCAGCCTTACTGATCGCAGAAGAATTGATACGAGAACAGCCGTGCAGCAACATCCCGACAATGATCAACGCCCCCGCCCGCAACCAGGTTTCCAAACCCTGCTGACTGAGCAGCACCAGACACGAAACGATCGCAAGCACCGGAACGAAGGTCGGCACGCGAAAGTGGTCCTCCTCCACCCTGTCACGACGAAGAACAAGCACCGCCACATTCGTACTCAGAAAAACGAACAGCAACAGCAACACCACCGTCTCTGCCAGCGTTGCCAGCGTCCCTGTGAGTGTCAGGGCAATGGCGACCACGGTCGTTGCGACAATGGCAGCCCACGGGGTTTTTCGTCGAGGCAACACCGCGCCCAGCACGCCCGGCAACAGACCGAGGTTAGCCATGCCATAAGTCAAACGACTGGCCATGATCATGGTTAACAACGCGCCGTTGGCCACAGCGATCAGCGCAATAAAGGAAAACAGCGCCGGCGGGATGTCGAGGGTCGATGCCCGGACAACTTCGAGCAAAGGCGCCGACGTGGCCACCAACTTCTCGGTAGGCAGCACCGAAGAAGCGGCCACACCCACCGCCATGTAAACCACCCCAGCGGTAAGTAAAGCCGCGAACAAAGCACGCGGGTAAACCTTGCGCACGTCTTTGATTTCCTCGGCCAGATTGGCCGAGGTTTCGAAGCCTACGAAGGAATAGAAAGCCAACAACGCCGCCCCCAGCACCGCCAGCATGGGACTGACGCCCGGCTTGAACGTGAGCGTCCGTCCCAGATCCGCATCGCCTGTGCGGAAATACCAGACCGCAGCCACGATCACCAGAATCAACCCGGACAGCTCAATCACGGTCATTACCAGGTTTGCCCCAAGCGATTCCTTGATCCCTCGCGCATTGAGCAGGCCGATTGCCAGAAGAAACACCAAGGCTGCAATGTGCGGCGATACGTCGACAAAGGCGTTGAGGTAATCACCGGCAAACGCCAGCGACAAACCCGCAGCGCTGGTGACCGCAGCCGCCAGCATGCAGAAACCGACGAGGAAGGAAATGAGCGGTGACTTGAACGCCTTTTCCGCGAACACCGAAGCCGCGCCGGCGTGAGGATATTTGGTCACCAACTCCGCGTAGGAACCCGCCGTCAACATGGCGAAGAACAGCGCAATCAGCAGCGGCACCCAAATCGCGCCGCCCACCTCCCCCGCGATCGTTCCGGCGAGTGCGTAAACACCCGCGCCGAGTACATCGCCGAGAATAAACAGAAACAGCATCGGGAAAGTGATAGCCCGGCGCAGAGAAGTTTTGTCAGTGGGAGCCGTCACGGTCATTCCTTGATTCAGGTGTGGAGGAGCTGGAGGGTTGTCACCTCAAACAATGGAAATGGCGCCGAAAGCAAAGTTCAAAATGTGTGATGGGGCTTGTCGGCACGACGCTATAAACATTGCCAACTCGACACCTGTGGGAGCGAGCCTGCTCGCGAAGAAGCCAGCCCGATCAACACAAAACATCAGCCAAAACCAATTCCCTAAACACCCCGTTTAAAACCGACATCCAGACTATTCCAGCAAGCTACAACACCTTGCGCCATTGCCTACGACTACGCCAGAATCCGCCGGCTTGTGCGCCTCGGGCCGGGGTTCTATCGTTGGACGGTCACTGAAAAACAGTGATCGGGTTTGGTAGCCCGGGTATACGAAGTGCGCAATGACACCGTTTGGCGAAGTCTTCGCCTGGCTTCTATGGTGGCTATGCGCAGGGCGCTTTCGAGCGCGCCGGTTTTGCCTCGTGTCCCGGTCTACCAACCTGTGCATGGCCGCCACCCTTCGTTTGGTAGCGAACGGGTGATGGCTCCTTTTAAAGCGGCACGAGGAGAAACATCATGTTCAAAGTCACGCCAAACCCGCCACAGTCAGACCCAACCTCCCCCTACGAATCCCTCGACTCAAAAAAACTCCACGAAGCCGCCGACCGCGCCCTCGACCACTACCTCAAACCCACAGACACCCTCAAAACCACGCCCTACCAAACCAGCAGCATGTTCCTCGCCAACCCGAAAACCGCGACCGAAGAATTGCTGGTCAACGCCAGCGAATCGCTGGGCTCGGCTTCGGTGATGTTGAGTGATGTGATTGGGATGGTTGAAGGATCTGCGCGCAAGACACTGCAAGGTATCGCGCAGGTCGTCATGCTCGGCGAGCTGGCGGTTAATCAGGCGTTGGATAACGTCGTGCCGGTGGAGTAAGCATTCGCCTCGATCTGGCGGCGGTCATTTCCTACTGACTCGCCGCCGTTCGTTGCGTTAATCTCCACGACCTGAAAAAACGCCTTAAGCCTCAAGAATGGAGGCTGTAACTACACAACAAGGATGACGAATGACTCCCTCCGCTCGACTGGGCGACAAGCATGTCTGCCCACTGCCCGGTCACGCTACAACACCGATCGCATCTGTCAGCGGTGAAACATTCACTATGGCTACGTCGGACGCGCGGGTGGCCTCACTGAAAGCGCTCTTCTAGACGGTGCCGGCCTCGAGCAGATTGCGTCAGACTCCATCAGGAAAATTCAGAAGTGGGACGAGCGAAAAGGTCCTCACCGCTCATCTGATATTGAAGGGCTGCGCGCATGGGATGACGTTGGCGATCGAGTCTCGATCAGTATCGGCATCAAATTGTACAAGCAGCATCCTACCGGTGGAGTAACCGCAAAAATGCTCATGGACGAAGTCCTGGCGCTACCACGTTCAAGCTGGGGAGACGGCACGCGTGATCATGTCTGCAAGTAAACCGAAACGGCATTTCTGGCGCTGGGCAGGAGCACTCTTGGTTGCTCCCATCATCCTCTGGTATGTCGCCACTCCCCAAGTGAGCTTTCATTTTTCTGACAAAGGACAGGGGCGCCTCGGTTACATCCTCAACGTTCAGCACGAGATTTCAAAGGGCGAGATCTACCCGGGTGAAACCACGGGAGGCGCCGGACACATTTTCCCTGGTGATCAGTTCTTTATGGAGTTTGATTGGAATAACGCGGGGAAAGCGCACTGTGTTCGGGTTAAGCCGAAGTGGCCAAGTACGGATGTGTATATCGGGGCAGACGGTGGTCTTGATGGGCGTACGGATGGTGAAGTTATCGAAACTTGTGGCGCATTTCCAAGTTAAAAACACCCGGTTTCGCAGCAGGTCCCAGCCCCGCGCCAGGTAGGAGCTTACGTCATGACCACGTCACCGAATGTCACCTTTCAGCCAAAGCGGACACTGGGCCTTTAGGTAACAGCATGCGGCTCTCCACCCTATACAGGTCGTCGATGCCCCTTACCAGCCCACTTTTTGTTGATAGCCAAGGATGAAAAATGAACGTTCACTCTCTGTGCATAGCTGAAGAGTTGGAGGATGAAGGCAGTGATCTCGTATTCCCGGAGCATGAGCCCCGCAGCTTGGCCGCCAGCGCGCACATCCTGGATTCGGGGCGCGATCTCTTTTACCAAGTCACTTACCGCCTCGCTACTAACCAGCAGATCAAAGGGCCTTTCCGTAGGAAAAGGCCAGTAGGGGATTTGCTGCAACCTTCGAATTTCGTCGGTCGTCCTTGCTATGAACTCTGGACTAAAGGTTCGCTGGCCGGCGTTGCTGTGCTGGGCATCTCCGGCATCGAGTTCTCTGACGAAATCCATGTCACTGTCACGCTAGATGCGGTGTATCTCGCCAAGAGCAGCCGTGGTACGGGGCTGGTCTACTCTTTTTTGGAGGAGGTGGCCAAAGCTGCATACCTAGTGTCGATGGCACCTCTTGCTGGGCCGGGTCGCGAGTTACCAACGAAGCTAATCAACCTGACCATTACGGCAGAGCTACACTCAGACGGCGGCCAAAATGCCGTGAGAGCATTAGGCGATTCGCTTTCATGGATGTTCTCGCTGAGTGGGTTCCCATCCTTAGAGATCGTTGTTGAGGACAGCAATTTCTAAAGCTCTTCACACCGATGTGATCATAGGATCTCAGGGGAGCTGGCGGACAAAAAAGAGACTGATCTATTCGCTGGATCATGCAGAGTATTGGCTCGTAAATCACCGGCTTACGCATCGTGGCCGTAACCAAACGAATCAGTCTTACACCCGGAATGTGAATGCCGTCATTCCGGGCGTGACGACCAACGATATCGACAAGGTTTGAAAGGGAATTCAAACACAACTCCATAACGTGGCGATGCGGCGGTTAAACATCTGGTATCGGATGATTAAGCAAGAAGTCAGGACGATCGTGCAACAGCCCTCCTCCGCTCGTAAGTCACACTTCAGATGACGCCCAGAGGTAATTCCGGCCAATCAATGCCCCGCGCCGACGGTTCTTCGCCAATGCCCCTACAGAACAACGGCGCGGGAAAACGCCACTAGCGGCTTACAGATAACAACAACGGCCCATCCAACTCGACGGGGCTCATCGGACAGATTAAGGAGCACAGCAAATGACGTTTGTTCAACGCCTCTCTACAGCGCTAGCACTGGTCCTCACCACACTCATCGCAGGGCCGACGCCCGCCGTGGCCAGCGAACCGACTACGGAACGCAATCGCCAATTCATTGCGCAAGCGTTCAGCCAGTGGGCTCAAGGCGGCCGGACGTTCTTCACAGATGTGCTGTCTCCCGATGTGATCTGGACAATCAAGGGGACGAGCCCTTCGGCGGGTACTTATCGGGGCCGAGATGACTTCCTGAAACGCGCAGTCCAACCCTTCGCAAAACGGCTCGCCTCGCCCGTCCGCCCGACGGTGACGGATATCTGGACTGAAGGCGATGACGTCGTTGTGCACTGGGACGGCACCGCCACCGCAGCCGACGGCGCGCCTTATCGCAACAGCTACGTATGGATCATGCGCATGCAAAATCTGCAGGCAGTTGAGGTCACTGCCTTTCTCGATCTGGTGCCTTACGACGACGTTATCAGGCGAATTCCGCTTCAAGCGGGAGATCTTGAATAGATAAGCCTGCCAGAATCGGCTGAAGGATCTGCCTGTAGGAAACTGCGAGATATTACGTGTGGGCAGGTCACCGGATGTCGGCTTTCGGCCAGAAGCGGACGCTCCCAAGTGGCCACTAACGGCTACAAGCAAAAGTCTTTCCTTTCAGATTATTAATGGCGAACGCTTACGGACTTCTGGTCAAACCGCACCAAAAGCAATTCGCCACTATTGGCCTATACTCGGTTCGTCCGCGGTGTCTTCAAGGAGAGATCTCAATGGTCGTACCAGATTTGAATGGGCTAGACGCTCCCGTTGCCGACGATTTTGAAATTTGGCTCGGCGAAAGAAGCCGGTGGTTACAGACAGCTGCCAAGAACCTAATCGAGACCAAGAAGCCACCAACAGACGACCAGATCCGAGAGCTTGCCCGGCTGTGCATGATTGAATCGAAGAAGGAACAGGACCCAGGCTTCTGCACCGTATCGCCAGGCTCGTTGGCACTCGCTGCCAGTCGTCCTGCCATACGCATAGAAGGGATCTCAGATGTCTACGGGTTGAATGCGATCAAATCAGGCGCAGCACTACCATTTGGCTCGGGCAACATCACAGTGTTCTACGGTCAAAATGGTTCAGGAAAAAGCGGATATGCACGCCTCCTGAAACAGGCATGCGGCTCAAGGTCAAAAGACGAAATTCACCCTAACGTCTTCATTGAAGAACCTGAGGCCTGCAAGGCGAATTTCCAAATATCGGCAGGAGAAAAGAAAGGAACTATTGAATGGACGCTGGCACAGGGTGCAGATCCTTTACTTCGTCACGCCCAGATTTTTGACTCCAGAACGGCCACCCAGTACATGGGTAAAAACGAGGCCAGCTACGAGCCAAGCCAAATGAAATTCGTGGCGTCATTGATCGCAGTGTCAGACAGGGTTAATCAGCACCTCACCGCATCGAAAAATGCACTGCTGAGCGTATTGCCACAATTCCCAGCGGACTTGGAAATCACTGAGGAAGGTAAGTGGCTTGCGAGTATTAAGTCTGCAACGACTGATGCCGTCATCGACAGATTCTGTACGTACACTCCCGAGCACGATGCTGAGCGGATTATCACAGAAGGTGCGCTGGCCCAGAAGGACGTGGCGGGGCGACTGGCATCAATCACGAAAGAAAAGCAGGGGTTGGCAACAGTTCGGCTAGCTATGAGCCAACTCAAGGATAAGCTCTCCAACGAAACAGCGCAGATCATCGTAAGTGCCAACGCTGATGCAAAGGGCAAGCGGCAAGCGGCTCAAAAATTTGCTCAACAACTTTTTTCCGAAACTCCACTCGAAGGAGTCGGCGAAGCGGTGTGGCAACAGTTATGGGCCCAAGCTCGATTGTTTTCTCAAAATCATGCTTACCCTGGTCAACCATTTCCTGTTGTGGGTGAGCAGGCAAGGTGTGTGCTCTGCCAGCAAGAGCTCAATGAGGATGCTGGCCATCGGTTGACCCACTTTGAGCAATTTGTTACCGAAGGTTTAGAGTTAAGCGCAAAACAAGCAGAAGACAAACATAAGGGCTTTTTACAAGCCTTACCCCAATCACCGAAGGAACAGGACTGGTTAGCTCATATGGCCTTGATCAAACTGGATCAAAAGCAGGCCATCGAACTGCATAAAACTTTGGTGGAAAGACGTTCCGATCTCGAGACCGCTGAAAAAGTCGAAAATGTGACCCCATTCGACTGGTCACTAGTAGATCAAGCACTGGCAGAAGTAACAGATCAGTTAGTTGGCGAAGAAAAGTCGTTGAACGAGCTTTCTCAAGACGGCAAACGACAGCAAATGGAGGCGCAACTTCTTAAGCTGAAGGCTCTGCAATGGCTGTCGCAAAACAAACCTGCAGTCGTTGCCGAACGGGACAGGTTGTTGGCTGTTGACCAGTACGGAAAAGCCATCCGGCTTGCTGCAACCAACACGCTCACTATCAAGAACAACGAGTTGGCGAAATCCGAGGTGGAGGCAGGATATCAAACTCGCTTCGCCGCCGAACTGAAACTATTAGGTGGCTCGAGGTTGCCTGTAGCCCCTCAAAGCAAAACAGTCGGTAAAGGCAGAACCACATTCGGACTGATACTCGTTGGCGCGAAAGGAGCCCGCCCACCAGAACAAATTCTCAGTGAGGGCGAGACAAGAATTGTAGCGTTGGCTGCATTCCTAGCTGATATTACTGGCTCCAATCAAGTAGCTCCCTTTATTTTCGATGACCCGATTTCCTCACTCGATCAAGATTTTGAGGAGCGAGTTGTCGCGCGCCTTGTAGATTTGGCGCAGTCCCGCCAGGTCATCATCTTCACCCACAGGCTTTCGCTGGTGACACTTCTGGAATCCGCAGTAAAGAAAGTGAAGGAGCATCCAGATATACAAGACATCGTCTTTAACGTTCAGACGCTTCGACGTCTCGACAAAACGTCCGGCATTCTGACAGGACAAAGTGCTCGAGACTCGAAACCGAAGCCGGCTATCAACAAGCTACTTAATGAGAACTTAGCCCAACTCAAGAGGCACCAGGCACAGGGCGATGCTGAAAGCTACGACCTCATGGCCAAGAGTGTTTGCAGTGACTTCAGGATCATCGTGGAGCGCACTGTTGAGGTGGTAATGCTGAACAGTGTCGTGCTGCGATTCCGCAGGGAAGTGATGACCAAAGGGCTACTGAGGCAGCTAAGTAACATCACTCAGGAGGATTGCGATCTGATAGACGACTTGATGACACGATATTCTGTGTATGAGCATTCTCAAGCAGACGATCTTCCAGCGGTACCCCCCGAACTCGCCCAGCTCGAAACAGATATGCGATCGCTTGCGGACTGGATAGAGGGGTACTCGAAGCGAGTGGCCTGACCCACATTGAAACGCCGACTGCTTGTTACCTATAGCCAATGCCATACGGCGGCCGGAGCGAAGCTTACACTTCACTCTGGTCGCACTGGTGACTGAAATAAGTATTTAGAGATCTTTACTAAAGGCTGTAGCTGCATCAATCTTCCAGAAGATTCTTCTTTTCAATTTTATCTTTATAAGCGTCGTGCAAAGTTTTTAGGAATGCATTACCAATACCTGTAATTTCGTAAGCAATTTTAATGTATTGTTCTTTTTCCTGACTAAGCAAATTTCTGTCTCGACTTGCAAGGTTGACACTGCGCTTACAAATACGATGATTTACCAAGATATCTCCCAAGCCATCGTCAAAAATGTACGGATTATGATACCCATGCATAAATGTAAAAATATCAATTATATATATGCTGTTTATAAAGCGCACTTGATCTGCAAATTGACTTCGATTTATTTTATCTCTAACAAGTCTGCGGAACGTAACGCCGATCATTTTGGCTTTCTGCTCGGATTCTGCGTGTTCAATAAGTTCTAATAGATGTTCGGAGAGTAAAGGATCATCTTTAGGATCCCTAGCTGCTATGAATTTTGAGATTTCCCCCTGCTTTAAATCATCAGCACCTTCAATAAATCCCTTCAGCTTTTCTTTGAGCCTCTCTTTTTTGTATGTTCTGAAAGCCTTAAAAATACCTATTGCGGACCCCGCTATGGGAAGTTCGCCAAAAGCCTCATTGGTTACGAAGGTGTCGATGAATGCCTCTACTGCGTCTTCTAAAGGCAACTCTTTACTGGCCTTGACTATTTTAATGTCCTTCATGCACGCTCACTTTTCTCAACCCATTGATGGCTTGTCCCGCAACCGCTTAGAAAGGTATACCAGCGATTAACGCGAAAAGGCAGTGCTATCCTTGAAAGAAAAAGGTAGAAGAACAAAATCTAGCTCATTGGAATCCAACATTTACACATGCCTGAATGCGACGGTTGGTCTAACACTAGAAAATGGTTCTATTTTTCACTGAAAAAACTTCGGTTATCACATCATCGAACGTTGAATTATGGCAGGTAGCGGTCGCTTGTGAGCGTCCGCTAATGGCCGATTGCTCCCCGTCGCCATGGGCGCTCTGCTGCCAGGCCATGTATTCGCCTCACGAAACGGCGCTTCAAACACCTGCACTCTCCGCAATGTCCCCTTCCCCCCGCAAAAAATCCACAAACGCCCTCAGCGGCGAAGGCATGTGGCGGCGGCCGTGGTAGTAAAGAAACGGACCGGCGAAGGTCTGCCACCAGTCCTCGAGAATCGGCACCAGTCGACCATCGGAGAGTGGCTCGCGCAGGAAGTCCTCGAAGGTATAGACGATGCCCAGTCCGTTGATGGCCGAGCGAATTTTCAGATCGTGCGACGACGTCAGCAGTTGCCCCTGAGGCGGGACACGCACGATACGGCCGTCTCGATGGAACTCGAATACGCCGACTTTGCCACTCTCGAAGCGATGGCCAAGCAAGTCATGGCCCGGCAGTTCTTCGGGGTGAGTGGGCGTACCGCGTTCAGCCAGATAGCCCGGGGCGGCGGCTGCAACGAAGCGTTGGCGACGCGGGCCGATGGGCACGGCGATCATGTCCTTGGCCAGGCTCTCTTCATAGCGCACGCCGGCGTCATACCCGCCAGCATTGACGTCGACAAAGGTGTTGTCCATGACGACTTCGACACTGACCCCTGGATAAAGGCGCAGAAAACGCGCCAGCAGGTCGGGCAACAGAAAGCGTGCCACCGGCACTGGCACATTGAGCTTTAGCGTGCCGACCGGGCGCTGAGCATCGTCGTCGAGATCGTTGAAAGCGGCGTCGATTTCCTGCAAGGCCGGGCGCAGGCGCTCGAGCAATCGTTCGCCTGCCGCCGTCGGCGTGACGCTGCGCGTGGTTCGATTGAGCAGGCGCACGCCCAGGTCGCTTTCCAGCCGACGCATGCAATCGCTCAGCGACGAGGCGGACAGCCCGCGCTTTTGCGCGGCAGCACGAAATCCCCCCGCCTCGACCACCGCAGCAAATATCGACACATCGGTAAGATTTGGTTTACGCATGGACGCTTCCTCCGCAAGCGGCCGACTGTACGCCATACCGTACGGGCCATCCACCAATGCCCGGCTTATCCTCGCGCATTCGTACACCGATACTGCTCACTCGCCCCGCCAACCGGGAACCTGTCACGCGAATGAGATTTCCCCGATGAGCCATTCACCCGCTACGCCGAGCAATACCGCGACCCAACGCATTCTCAAGGCCGCCCGATCGCTGTTCGCCATTTCCGCGCTGATCGGCACACTGGCTGCGCAGGCGACTCCCCAAACGGAGCCGAAGCCGGACTGGTCAACCCACGACATGCCCAGCCAGAAAGGCCGCATCGTGCTGGTCACCGGAGGGACCAGCGGCATGGGCTATGAAGACGCGCTGGCCCTGACGCGCGCCGGTGCCGAGGTGATCATCGCCGCACGCAACGCCGAGCGCGGCCGCGAAGCGATCACGAAGATCAAGCAAGCCGTGCCCGAGGCGCGCGTGCAATTCGAAACGCTGGACCTTGCCAATCTGCAATCGGTGCGCGACCTCGCCAACCGTCTGCAAGGGCGCCTGCCGAGGCTCGACGTGCTGATCAACAATGCCGCGATCATGTCGCCGCCTGTTCGAGGCGTTTCCGCCGATGGCTACGAGATGCAACTGGCGACCAATTACCTGGGGCATTTCGCCTTGACCGGCCTGCTGATGCCCCTGCTACGCAAAAGCGACGATGCTCGAGTTGTCAGCCTGTCGAGCATCGCCGCAGGGCGCGCAACCATTAATTTTGATGACCTGCAGGCTGAGCGCAGTTACGACCCTTTCGCCAGCTACAGCCAATCGAAACTGGCGGTTCTGAAGTGGAGTATTGAGCTGCAGCAGCGCAGCGATGCCGCCGGTTGGGGGATACGCAGCATCGCCGCGCACCCCGGCGTTGCCGTGACCGAGCTGATCGCCCGGGGGCCTGGCCTGGACAGCCAATTCGGCAAACAATGGGCGGTAGACCGGGACATGTATCATTCCGCAGCACAGGGCGCGCTGCCCACGCTGTATGCGGCGACGGCGCTGGAGGCGGTTGGCGGTGCCTACTACGGGCCTACCGGTGATAACGAGAAGCGCGGGCCGCTGGGCTTCGCCAAGATGCCGCCGGCCGCTGCCGATCGCTCGAATTCGGCCACACTGTGGCAACTCTCCGAGCGACTGACCGGCGTCACCTACCGCTGACCGCCCGGCACGGGCAGGCCCCGTGCCATTGCCCCGCCACTCCCACAGGAGCGCAACATGGATACGTCTCTTCTCGCCCACCGCGCCGGCGCCATCATCAATGCCGAGGCTCACGAGCTGCGCCCTGCGCTCAACGGCTTTCTGCTGTTCGTTTGCCTGTTCGCCGGCTATTTCATGCTCCGTCCGATCCGCGAATCGATGGGCATCACTGCCGGCGTCGAGAACTTGCAGTGGCTGTTCACCGCGACCTTCCTGGTCATGCTGGCGGCCGTGCCGCTGTTCGCCTGGCTCAGCGCACGCGTGCCGCGCCTGTATTTCGTGGACTGGGTGTACGGATTCTTCTGCACCAATCTGTTGTTGTTCGCCGCCTTGTTCCTGGGCGAGGAAAGCCCGTGGCTGGCGCGCGTGTTTTACGTGTGGATATCGGTCTACAACCTGTTTGTCGTATCGGTCGCCTGGAGCCTGATGGCCGATGTATTCGACAGTGCCCAGGCCAAACGTCTGTTCGCGTTCATCGCGGCGGGCGCCAGCGTCGGCGGCCTGAGTGGCCCTGCGTTGAGCGCTTTGCTGATCGGTCCGCTGGGTGAGTCCGGCCTGATGTTGCTGGCCGCTGTTCTGTTGGGCGCTGCGATGTGGTTCAAGCGCCAGCTGATGCAGTGGCGTGAACGGGGTGGCGCAGGACGCCCCGATGCCGCGCCGAGCGAAAGCCCTCGCAGGCCGTTGCCGGGCAATCCCTTCAGCGGTATGACGGCCGTTTTGAAATCACCCTATCTGCTCGGCATCTGCGGTTTTGTGGTGCTGCTGGCGACAGTCTCCACCTTCCTTTACTTCGAGCAGGCACGCGTCGTCGCCGAACACTTCCCGGACCGCGAGGCGCAGGTGCGGGTGTTCGGCATCATCGACTTCGTCGTGCAGGCGGGCGCCCTGCTCTGCCAGTTGTTCATCACTGGGCGCCTCGCGCAAAAGCTCGGCGTCGGCGTGCTGTTGGCCATGGTGCCGCTGGTCATGTGCGCGGGGTTTATCGGACTGATCTTCGCGCCCAGCTTTGGCTTGATCGCCGCGCTGATGATCGTGCGCCGCATCGGTGAGTACGCCTTCGTGCGCCCAGGCCGAGAGATGCTGTTTGCCCCGCTCGATGCCGAAAGCAAGTACAAGGCGAAGAACTTCATCGATACCGTGGTCTACCGCGCCGGCGACGCCATCAGTGCCTGGGCAAAAAGCGCGCTGGACGCCCTAAGCCAGGGTGCAGGCATGGCAGCGCTGGTCGGCGCGTTGTGTGCACTGCTGTGGGGTCTGCTGGGATGGCGGCTCGGCGAACGGGCGGACCGCCGAGCCCGGGTGTCGGGAGCGCGGCAAACCCCAGCGTAGCGTTCAAGAGTCATTGACTGAGACAGGCATTGCCGTAGAATCGCCCGCCCAAAAAATCAGCTTGCAGAGCGAGAAGGAGCTTCGATGCAACGGGTGATGATTGTTGGTCAGCCTGGGTCTGGCAAAAGTACGTTGGCGCGCAAGCTGGGTGAGCGCACGGGGTTGCCGGTCGTGCATATCGACACGATCCATTGGCAGCCAGGCTGGATCGAGCGAAGCCCGGATGAGAAGACCCGACTCTGCCTGGAGGTCGAGGCGCGTGATCGCTGGATATTCGAAGGTGGCCATTCAACCACTTGGGAAAACCGCGTGGCCCGTGCTGATCTGCTGATCTGGATTGATCGTTCGGCGACGCTTCGATTCTTGCGCGTACTGCGCCGGACCCTGCTCAACCGCGGTCAGTCTCGGCCTGACTTGCCGGAGAATTGCCCCGAATTGCTGGGGAACCTGCCGGAGTTCCTCCGGTTCATGTGGCAGACGAGAAACACATCCCGAACCAAAATCCGCCATTTCGTGTCGACGGCGCCGTTAGCCTGCCGGGTGGTTCATCTGCAGTCGAATCGGCAGACGAGGATTTTTCTCGAAAGCATTGGCCCTGCCAATGGCCAAGCTGGGCAGATTGACTGACGGTTGACTGTTTCACCAACGCTTGTACGGCGCCCGACTATGCTTCATCACCACGTTCCGCAATAAATAAAATAAATGCAGTGTCGCCTTTTGTAACACTCCGAGAAAACGGGACTGAGTTGGAGATGAGTTTCTTGGGCCGGACATGAAGGAGGGCCAGGCAAATATTTACGCCCGTCTTTCGCTGACGCAGAGAGTACCCATCCTCGTGCTGGCGACTTCGCGTCATCGAAGTGATCGGCAACCACTGAGTGCAGTAGTAAATTAGGCAAAGGTATACCCTCAGCCCCTATAGAGCGTGGCGCGGCGAGGCAAGTTCAAGCGGGACTAAGCTGCGTTTTGGTTCCCATTCCAAAGCAGCGTTCCACTACCCGTGCGTTTACGGCCTCAAACGCGGCCCTTTGTCAGCGTCGGCTGAGGCGGAGCAAGAAATGATGTCGGTAAATATCTGCTCACCAACATCACGAACTATTCTTTTGGTATTTGGTCTATCGCCGATGTTGATCTCCCAATGATGCTGAAGCGGTTGATACTCAGGGACACCGTACTGGCTGAGCTAGAGGATTATGCTCAGCACCAATGGCAGCGACCGACAGTACAAGAGTTGATCAAGTTGCAACGACCTCGAATGCAGCGACACGCAAATCGTTAAGTGGCCGAAACGGTCGTTCAGGAGCGACTGTTATCGGCCACATAAGCATTCCGGTTGATCAGTTTCTCACGCATAACATACACTGACAGGGAGAGCAAACCGCAAGTTCCTAGCCTACAGGTCGAACAGGGTGACGCAGTCCGTGGCGTGTACGGTAATCTTTAGGGCATAAAGAATCGGCCGCCCACCAAGCAGCGTTTCGGTATGGCTGAAATAGATCATCTATGAAATGTGCTACGAGACTATCCCAACTCCTTATTGCACTGGACCCGCGCCCATAGGCAATATGTTTTTCTACCTCTATCCAGAGAAGTCGCAGAGCCTTCAAGTGTCGGTTAACCACATCTATCCGATCTGTAAGAGACATAACTTCTATCGTCATATCGCCTCGATCATCTAGACCCTCAAGCGTCCATTTCCAAGCAGTCTTATTTAAGCGACGATCAGTAGGTATCCATTGTAAATGATCAAACGGATCGTCTATTCTCGGATCAATAAGAAGCCTTTGCTCTGCCGTGCAATCATAATGAAAATCTTGAAGGGCCCCAACCACCGGCCTTGTCGGCGCCACCACTCTTAATGTGCCAGGCCGTATCGGAAATTTATTTCCTTTTTTTCCTGACATATTACAACTCTGACAACTAAAAAATAGATTATCCCAAGTCCATGCCATCCACCAATAGTGAGTGCTGACGCTAACCCATTCGCCATTAACTTTATCCTGAGCAAGTTTTTTGGGGCGAAAATGCTCAACCGGCCGAAAGACTTTTTCTTCATTACTTTCACAAAAAGCACACTTCTGGTGCTGCCGAGAATACAACTCATCTATCGTCGACTTTCTATACCCCTCATCAAGAAGGTCTTTAAAAATTTTGTGATCCTGACCATGAAGATTAAATGCAGCAATAGCCTCAGACAATCGGACGTTCCGTTCATTTGTCAGTTCAATCGGCTCACCCCCCATATTGAGCCTAATCACGTTTGCTTTCATCCACAGTTTCAACATCAACAGGAACAACCAAGTCATTTACAAGCGCAGTAACTAGCCGCTCTCGTAAAACTGCCATTTTAATCTGCTGATGTTTAGTCCGATATGGATTAGTAGCAAGCGCCGTATAACTGCGTAGCTCTTCACCGTACTCATTAAGCGTAAGTCGATCTAACCCGAAATATTCTTGGTACATTTCTGTACCCGTCATGGCGCGAGGATCCGGCTGATTGTCGATATGGGTAAAATCGTCGACCTCTTCCCATTCTCCTGTTTGCGTATCGGGAGCAATCCGATGAACATCACCTGAGAGGGGATCTGATTGGACTCGAATAATCTCGTCAGGAGCAAGAGTGGCCAAAACAACTGGACTATGGGTAGTAGCAACAAATTGAAGCTTAGGAAAGGTTTTTCTAAGGGCGGGGATTAGCCGAGCTTGCCAAGTTGGATGAAGGTAGAGATCTATTTCGTCAATTAAAACGAGCCCCTCAAAATCGTGGGGTTCGAGTTTATTATTTGCTTCTAGCAGAATATTTCCCACTAGGTCGGCAATCCAAGCAATGGTCGATTGATAGCCGTGAGCTAATGCAACGCCAGGAATCTTAACCGTGCTTTTCCCCATCGATTGTTGAAAACGGTCGCGATCCAGAAGGTCCGCGGCTTTAGATACTCCCCCTTGACCTCGCATTTCAAGATCAGCAATGTCTTCAGGCAGGATGCCTGTATCGATAATCGTGCGCTTTAGAATATTTGCGTACATTCTGGCTTTCGCTGAGCGACTGCCATAATGCACAAGAAAACTAGTGCTGACAATTGGGTACTCTGGATCAAACAGAGGTTTCATTCTGTCAACGGATGGTCGGGTTAGTTGTGGTACGCTAGCAGACTGCGGTAACGTTCGGCGCACCCCATAGCCGATTACGAACCATAAGTGTGATTCTTGCGCTCTAGCTTTATCGAGTGGGTCCGGATTTTTTTCGGAGTAGTCTTTTTCTTCGCCATACCATGCATCGGCGCGAAGCGACGTTTCTTTCGGATTAAGTTTAACGCGGGATGTTAGCTTTAAATCTAACGGTGGTTTTCCATCATAGAGTGGATGGCAACTCTGATCAGCAATAGAGGATGGAGTGAAGCTGAATTGAGCTATAATTTCAAGAGATTCTTTATTCTTGTGGCGCCGATCAACGAGATGAGCAAAAGCGTTACTTGCTAAATCATTAACTCGCAAAGTCCCCGCCGACGCTAAAGCAATCGCTTGCAAAATGCTGGTTTTCCCTGTTCCGTTTTCTCCAATTATAGCCGTCCACATTCGCGGATTGCCGTTCGAGTCAGTGAAGTCAAGAGTTAAGTCACGCAGCCTTTTAAGATTTTTAACGCTCAGAGAACGGATGTACATATTCGCCTCATCAAGATACTGGCTCGGTGGACTGGTCGGAGCCTCAGACGGGGTATTGTGAAACAATGCTGGCTGCGCGAGCGAGCTCCAGCTTGTTGCAAATGCGCCACCCTTGGCAGCCAGACCGTGTGAAGTTTAGTGGTGAGGAGAGGATACAGTTTACTTTCCTTTTTTGCAGTCTATCTCAACCGTTCTGGACCTATCCTCTGCGAATCGCCACCTGATTTCACAAACGGTTACGACTACAAATCAGACCCAAAGCGGGGTTTCGCGAAGACTTATATTGTTGAGCAATGCCTGACTATGAGGAATACTCAAACCCAGTTCACTCGCGTGCCGCGCCTCCGTGGGAGCCTCGGTCATTGCGGGAGGCGCAAGAAGTAGCGTTGCAATGCTAGAGCTTGATACACAGCATCAGGGCAACTGCCCAAAAACCGCGCCCTGCCAAGCCAGATGCGATCTGTAGACCCTATATCCATCAGTAGGGTTGGATGTCTGCTTGAGGTCGGAAGCGGCTCCTATCTCACCAGATAATCCATCATCCCTGAAAGCACTCAAACATTGTGATACTCGCCTTACATTTCGGAGCGAACCTTTTTGTAAGGATCTCGGCCCCTCGCCAAGGCTATCCAACGTCGTCAAAATCAGCTTGAACGGTCGCACAGCCGGCGACACTTCGTCGACTTCACCGTCCGCCAACGATGACGAACATTTTGCCAGCCGAACCTTCCCCTAAAATCATCGTCCGAGCTTAAGCGTTTAAGCAAACTGCTCGCCACGAGGTTTCCGTTTGAAAGCTGCCATCGTCAAAAAATACCGTCTGATCATCAAGACCCTGGGTTACGTGGGCTGGTCTTTGTTCTGGTTGCTGCTCTGGGACATCGCCGTCACCGTCGACTTCATGCTGTTTCTCAACGCCAAACTGAACCTGCCGTTGATGCCGCTGACCTTGCTCGGTTCAGCGTTGATCGTGTTGATCAGTTTTCGCAACAGCAGCGCTTACAACCGCTGGTGGGAAGCCCGAACGCTGTGGGGATCGATGATCAACAATTCCCGCAGCTTCGCCCGGCAGGTGCTGACGCTGCTGGACGACGCTGGTGGCGAAGTGAATCCGGTCAAATCCACGCTGTTGCGCCGCCACGTCGCCTACGTCAATTGCCTCGCCGCGCACCTACAGGGCCAGCCATGTCCCGACGAGGTGCGGGCGTTTATTCCCGCCGAAGAATTCGCCCGCAGTGGCACAACCAATAACTTTGCCAACGATATCCTCACCGGCTCGGCGACGCTGCTCGCTCGCGAATACAAGGCCGGACATCTGGACAGTATTCGCTTGGCGCGGCTTGAGTCGACGCTGGTGGACTTGTCCAACAGCCAAGGCGGCATGGAGCGGATCGCCAATACCCCGCTGCCCTACCCTTATGTTTATTTTCCGCGTCTGTTCATTTCGCTGTTCTGCCTGATTGTCCCGATAGGACTGGTCGAATCCCTCGGCTGGTTCACGCCGCTGGCGTCGACCGTGGTGGGATTCATGCTGCTGGCTATCGAGCGCATCGGCACCGACCTGCAAAGCCCGTTTCGCCACAGCGAACACCAGATTCAGATGGAAGCGCTGTGCGAAACCATCGAAAAGAATCTGCAATCGATGCAGCGTGATTCGTTGGGGGATGTGCGCAGGGTTGAGGAGCCCGCTTGAGGCGCTGCTTTAGCAGCAGCGCTTTTCATCAGATGCGCAGTGACTATTGACGAGTGTCCGCCGCCTCGGCCGGGTAAAACTCGCCCTGCTTGCCCATTTCTTCGAGTCGTTCGCGCGCTACCGCCTCAACACGGGCCACTGCGGCACGATCGTCGGGATCCACCAATTGCAAGCACAGGCGTCGAACATTTTGATCATGGGTTCCCTCGCTGAGCATTTCGTGGGTGAAGACTTGTTCAGCACGCCATAGGCATAACTGGGTATGGGTCCCGCCGAGCCATATCTCGTTGATTGATTCAAGATCAGTGGTTGCCAGTTGATCCACGGTGATTGTCTTATCCATTGCGCCGTACCTGAAGAATGCTCGTAGACAGGTACGACTAGCAGGCACAGTGGGTCGTTCCAACCGTCGACAGTTTGACCGCGCCCATGATGGTGCAGGACATCGCATACCAATTTCAGTTGTACGGAAAATTCTTATGAAAACACTGATTATCGATGATTACATCGCCCGCTGGCCTTTGCTGGGCTTGGGCTCGACTGCCCCTTGGGCGGTGACCCAGGATTGCGAGAGCCGGATCCTTGCATTGCTCGAAACGCTCGGTTCCGGGTACCGGCGTGAAGGCAATATCGCAGTTCATGAAACCGCCGTCATCGAGCAAGGCGCTGTTCTGAAAGGCGCGATCATCATCGGCGAGGGCTGTTTTGTAGCAGCGGGCGCTTATCTTCGTGGTGGTGTGTTTCTCGGCAGCAACTGCATTGTTGGCCCCAGCTGTGAGCTAAAAAGTACCTTTATGCTTGATGACAGCAAACTCGCTCACTTCAACTTCGTCGGCGACTCATTGATCGGCGAAGCGGTCAATATTGAAGCCGGCGCGATCATCGCCAATTACCGGAACGAACTGGACGGGGCCGATATCAGGATCCGCCATGAAGATCAGGTGATCGACACAGGCGTCAGCAAGTTCGGAGCATTGGTGGGTGACGGCTGCAAGATTGGCGCAAACGCCGTGGTCGCTCCTGGTGCTTTGTTGCGGCCCCACACACGTGTTTCTCGCCTGGGGTTAGTTGACCAGTTTGCCTACGATTAAAACGAAATGTTCCTGCGGAACTGAATCGCTATCGCGCGGGGCCGCACCACTCAGCAAATCCTCCATGAAAAAACCCGCAAAGCGGGCTTTTTCATGCACAGGTAAAAGCGCTGATCACTTATTCCTCAACAGTACATACGTCTCACCGCCCTTGCGGTCATGCTGAAGAATGAAGTTGTGGTCCTGGATTCGCACCTTCGTCGGCACGCGATCAGCAACCGGCGTTTGCGAATAAGTTTGCGCTGCACTCAGCAATTGCCGGGTCAGGCTGTCGTCCGACTGACTATCAGTGGCGACGACGCACTCCTTTTCGGAAAGTTGCACGGAAAGATTTTTGTCTGCGGTGAAGCCGATGCGTGTGAAGCCCATGTCCACAAGGTCGGTGATGCCATTCATCTTGGCTGCTTCAGCCGAGCCGGCGAACGACGGGGCGGTCTTCAGACAAATGTCGATAAAAGCTTCAATGGCTTTGGAAGTGACAGGTGTCGGTGCGGTTGGCGTTTCAGTGGTGCAGCTGGCGAGCACGAACAGACTGGACAAAGTCAGTGTGCGGAACAACGTATTGGACATGACGCGGGAATCCTTCCATTTCAATTTCGTAATGCAGCCGTTGGGCTGAACGCCGCCGGAACAGGCGACGTGCGAATGGTAAATGAAAACGCGATATCAGGCGGGACACCATTGCAGCTTAATGTTCACGTGTCAGATCACCTTGTAGTGCACTGAGACCCGCCGGGCTTGAATAGAGGTTTTCCAGAGCCGATATCTCAGCCAATTGCTGCGGCGAAAGTGTTTTCTCTTCCTTCTCAAGCTGCTCGCGCATGGGGCCTGCAATATCATTCGGCAACGCCTGTTTGAGCGCCACGCGCAACAATCCGCAAGCCTTGAGCTTGTTACGCTGGACGCCCTGCCCATTATCCAGATGAACGGCGAGGGCAATCTGCGCCATAGCGTTTCCTTGAATGGCTGCCTGCAACAGCCAGTGATTGGCAAGTGGATAGTTCACGGGTACATCACCGCCACTGCTGTAGAGATAACCGAGGACATACTGGGCGTTGACCCGGCCCTGATCGGCGGCACGGGTATACCAACGCAATGCGGTGGGTACGTCTTTCGAGGTACCGGTGCCTTCTAAAGTGACCGCTCCCAATAATTCAAATGCAAGGCTATCGCCAGCATTGGCCGCTTGGCTGAACAATGTCACGGCGTGTTGAGGGTCGGCTGGAATTCCTTGACCGGAAATATAGAGCGTGCCTAATAGCGTAAGAGCCTCGGCATCTCCTTGGGCGCCCGCCTTGCTAGCCCATTTGAAGGCCTGTTGGTCGTTAGCCTCAACGCCGTAACCTTTGTGATAAAAGATAGCGAGTTGTCGTTGAGCCTTGGTATGACCTTGTTCTGCTGCCTTGCTGAACCATTGTGCACCTTGGACAAAATCACTGGCCACATCTCCGCCCGCGATGCTTGCAACCCCCATGTAATATTGTGCGTCCGCGTTTCCCTGATTGGCCGACTCCGTTATCCACTGCATACCTTTTGGTCGATCAACTTCGACGCCTCGACCGTAGTATTGAATGATGCCGAGCTTGTACTGCGCCACAGGGTCGCCTTTTTCGGCAGCGCTCAAGTACCAGTCTGCGGCTTTGCCAGGGTTGCGGCTGACTATCAGACCCTCCTCATAAGCTGAGGCGATCAAGACAGGAAGGCCATAAGGGCTTCGCCATAGTGCGATCACGAAGGTAACAAGAAGAAAGGCCAAGAGGCTGAGGCATAGAGCAATCGAGAACTTGCGCAATTTTCAATCCGTTCATGACTGGGAGGACAACGCTCGGGGCCGAGTCGCCCGACAGGTTATCGCCAGGTTTCATGCTCGCTGAAGGGCAAATCTACAAAAAGAGCTTGTACACACGGTGAGCTCCCGCAGGTTCGCAGAGTCGGCTCTCATGGTTCACTCATAGAATTTGCCAGCTAACAGAATGGATGCACACCGCTGCCATATATTTGTTTCTGAAGTGCTCGGAGAACTCCGAGCACTAGCGGTTGCCCAGGCAGCTGCTGCTTCAAGAAATGTATCAACAGAACCGTTTACCCACTGCGAAAAGCCAGCTCATCGCGCTTCAATGGCGTCGCATTATCAAGCAAGGGTTGACTGGCAAAATCCGAACCTGGAGCCTCGATAAATGCGATGAGCGAATCAGAGATTACAGTGATGCTGCTACGCAGAAGGAAAACCAGTCAACTTCATTTTATGAGGGACGCGACGGGGCTGAAGTGAGGACAGGAAGGAGTTCATAGATCAAACCTGCCTCATGAAAACACGTTCGCCACTCTAAAAATCCGGGGCGACCCTCGCACAGAAGCAGAACGTTCTGCCCACCCTCTGAGCTAAAAACCTCTTCAACTAAAGCGATATCTCCCGGTGTCGGGCCTCGAGAGTTTATCCAATCTGTATAAATTACTTTTGATTGATCGGCGCTGATCAGCTTTATGAGATCGCCTTTACAAAGTGCCATGTACTCTCGCCTGGATTTTCACTGATAAGACCTTTTTGCCCCGAGGGCGTCTTTTGGGCGATCCGCTTTTGGCCGGCTGCCACTCTTCGTGTCAGATAAAAAAGACCGAAGTCAATTTTTCCGAGCCCAACTCCCAAACATCACATCGCCGACGTAGATGCCCGAAGAGGCTGAACGCTCTTGATCCAGACGCGCCTGCAACGTTTCAATTTCTACCTCTTCTGCACTGGCCACACCTAACGCAATGATTCGCGGCAAGCATGCTCGAATGATGGCGCCAAGGCTGTAGGGCGTATCAGGCGTTTGTATCAGGCACTCAGCGCGCACGCTTTCAACGGTCAAGCCTGCCTGGGTGAAAATGCCGTGCAGGTTAAACCCGATGTGCAAATCCGCTCCTTCGCGAGCAAGCATTTGCTGTAACCAGCGTTGCGCTCTTTCATGCAAAGGGAAATGCTCGACGCTGGCAGGCGCCAGCGTCGTATCGTGTTCCTGAAAGACCATAATCCCGCCGGGACGCAGACACTTCGACAGCGCTCGGATCGTCGCCACCGCATCCCGTTGATACATGAGCACGCGCCTGCCGACGATGGCGTCAAAAGTGCCGATAGAGTCTGGCAATTCCTGCAGGTCTCCCTCGATAAAGGTCAGCGCATGTCCTGCGGTGCGCTGGCGTGCAACGGCAATGGCAGCGGCGTCGTGATCAACTCCGATGACTTCCCCGTTTTCCACTAGATCACACAGCAGCAAAGAAACATCACCCGAACCGCAGCCTACGTCGAGGATCCGCATTCCTTTGCCGATGCCCGCGTCAATCAGCAAACGTGTGGTGAAGTCGAGTCGGTTGAGCGGCATTATCAAATTCCCTGAGTTTTCCGAAAAATCATGGCAGGCACATCAGTCATCTGGCCCCCCGACAGCGCTTCATCTTTGCCACCGCACGTTTGCAGGCGTCGCGGGTGGTCAACTTCTGGGCATAGGCGAGAAACGCAGGCCTGGGCGGTAAGGTTTGCAAGCCTAACCCCCAGCCAATGTGGGAGCCAACATAAACGTCTGCAGCGGCGAAGCGTTCACCGGAAATAAAAGGATGCCAACCGCGCGTTGCAGTTGATCGTCCGTGCGCTCGTAGCGTCCGTAACGACGCCAACCGAACCCTTGCCGTTGAGCATCGTCCGATGTCCAGGAGAACAAATCGCCTAAATGATCTCTTCTTCAATTGGCAATAAACTTGTTATTGGTTTTATTCGTCACATTATCAACAAACCAAATTGCAGACCCGTCACTCAAAACCCTGCTGCATTCCTTGCCGTACTTTTGATAGGTAATGCAGATCACATCTTCTGTGACAACCCAGCTCCCCGTTTGCATGGACTCGCTTGATATCTTAATTTGTGCAGTTCCGTCAGCGCTTAATACTTGAGAAAAAGGATAGCCAGTGGACGTTACGCTGGAATGTTTTCGGCCTATGACCGCAGTTTTTATTTCGCTGCTCGTTAGCTGCTTTGCGGTCGCCGGTGCGTCCGCATGGGCGTCGAGTGCAGCTTGATTACCGGACGAAGCGCAGCCAATCATAAGTAGAATGGCAACCGCACAAAAAATAAGATTTTTCATAACTATCACCCTTTCGCGTATGGGAATGCAATTAAAGTGTCGAACTGATAATAGATAAGGAAATCATCGACAATATATTCGATCACTATAAAGCCAATAGCACTCCCAGCTATATCTCCCCAAACTGTAAAGCATTCGGACACAGTCCTAATTAGTTTGGTAGCGTCGCCGCTATTCCATGTTTCGAACTCGCACACCATTTAACTTGACCATGTAGTGATGGCTCTGAATTGGCAATTTTTTTGCGATGCTCACCGTAGGATTCCCAAGCCGCGCCGACGATGCTCCAAAGCCTTGTCACCAGAAAGTCACGCCAATTTCCTAATCTTCATCCCTTCCGTCGCCCCAAGAGCCCGCATTCCAAAATGCCGCCCATCACCGTCAACTCCCCACCCCGCCAAAAGATCATCCTGCGCTCCGACAACCTCACCTCTTGCGACTTCGGCGCCCTGTTTTCCAGGCTCTTCGGCAACCGCTACGCCGATACTCCGCCGCCGCCCTCCAACATCATCATCGGCGGGGTCTACGGGCGGCACGACGGGGTGAGTTTTCGGCGTATGCATTACCACGGCGACTTCAGCGTCGCCCTCCCCGATCCGCAGAACGAAATCACCTTCGTCATCCCCACCGCCGGCAAGATCGTTTTCAATCACGTCACTGAATCCATTGGCATGGCGCACATCGGTCTGGCAATCGACAAGGCGGATATCCGTTCGATGCGCTTTGTTGATGATCACGCGCACCACGGGATTTCAATCAACCGTCAACAACTCACCGAGCGGTTGTCGGCGCTGCTGGAGAAACCGGTCGTGCAGAAGATCGTGTTTGAGCCAACCGTGGATCTGAATACCCCGGCATTTCAGGGCCTCAAGGCGTTGATCGATCTGGCCACGGGCACTGAGTTCGATGCCTTGATCAACAGCGGCACGCTGATGCCGTCACGGTTGCGCGAGATGTTGATCGATGCGGTGCTGGAGGCGTGGCCGCACAACTTCACCCAGGCATTACGGGGGCCTGCGCCGTGTGTGGCGCCGCGACATGTGAAGGTGGCGATGGAGTTTATTCAGGCGCATCCGCAACAGTTGGTCAGTGGCGTGGATCTGGCGCGGTTGAGCCATGTCAGCCAGCGCGCGTTGCAGGAAGGTTTTCGGCGCTTTGTCGGGATGTCGATCGTGGCGTATCAGCGGCAGGTGCGTTTGCAGCGCGCTTATGAGGCGTTGGTGCGCGGGCATGCAGCCTCTGTGACGGAGCTGGCGTTGCGTTTCGGCTTCAGCAATGTCGGGCGCTTTTGTCAGTATTTTCAGAGTGCTTACGGCGTAAGTCCAGCGGAGTTGAAGGCCAGGCGTTGACCATTCGGTCTGGCGAATGCTGCATTTGATTGAACAGCAGGAATCTCAGGGCGACTAACCCAGACAGGTCGTTTGACGGCACAGCCGATTCAGGCGGCGTTTACCTGGCTGCGACCGGCGGTGCGTTTCTGCGCTTGTCGGTGCAGGCTTCGCAAGGGGGTTTCCATGACCGAGGATTTCATCGGCTTTTTCACGACACACACGATTTTAGGCATTTCACTGGCGAACTGGGTACTGGCGTTTCTCGCCGCGACGCTCAGTTATCTGCTGACCACCACGGCGATCCGTTTCGTTTTCCGCAAAGTGCAGGCGCGGGCCAGCGCCGGCAATGGGCATCTGACCTACATGGCCAGCGAGGTGCTGGCGGCGACCAGTACCACGTTGCTGCTGTTGGCGTCGATTCTGGTCGGCATTGGTTTGCTGGATTTGCCGGAGCGCTGGCTCGGGCGGGTCAGCAGTTTATGGTTCGTAGTGGCGGCGTTGCAGGTCGGCCTGTGGACCAACTGCGCGCTGGCGCTGGGGCTGCATCGGTATTTCTCGCGGCATAACGCCACCGGCACTTTTCAGGCGAGCGCCCTGGCGACCCTGAGCCTGTGGGGCGTCAAGGTGTTGCTGTGGGCGGTTATTCTGCTGGCGATGCTGTCGAACCTGGGCGTCAACATCACTGCGTTCGTCGCCAGCCTGGGTGTCGGCGGTATCGCGGTGGCGCTGGCGGTGCAGAACATTCTCGGCGACGTGTTCGCCTCGCTGTCGATTGCCGTCGACAAGCCGTTTGAGGTGGGCGATTTCATCGTCGTCGGCACGCTGGCCGGTACGGTCGAGCACGTCGGCCTGAAGACCACGCGCATCCGCAGTCTTGGCGGTGAGCAGATTGTCATGGCCAACGCCGACATGATCGGCAGCACCATTCAGAACTACAAACGCTTGCAGGAGCGTCGAGTGGTGTTCGAATTTCGTCTGACTTACGAGTGCACCAGCGAACAGATCCGCCAGATCACTCAACGCGTTGAAAGCATCATCAAGAACGAAAAACAGGCGCGCTTCGACCGCTGCCATTTCCGCAGTTTTGGTGAAAGTGCGCTGGAATTCGAAACGGTGTACATCGTGCTGGACGCCAGCTACAACGTCTACATGGACGTGCAGCAACGCATCAATCTGGCAATCATGGAAGCGGTGGCCGAACTGGACGCGACGTTCGCCTTTCCGGCGCGCACCGTGCATGTCGCCTCGCTGCCCGAACCCACCACACAGCCGGCCCGCACGCAGCAACCGTCGCGTGCGCAGCATGCTTGAACTGAAGAGCCCGGCAACCTGCCGGGCTCGCTGTGTTCAAAACGCGTAACTGGCTTTCAGTCCGCCATTGAAACCATGGCTGTCACCGCCACCGTTGGCCCCGACCTCAGCGCCCACACTCAGGGCGCCGAGGTTGGCCATCAAGTTGACGCCGCCGCTGAACTGATCGCGGTTGTCGAACGCCGCGCGCTGCTCGATATCCAGCCCCAGCAGGTGGCCTTCGCTGCCGACTTGCTGATCGCCGAGCGCACGTTCATAGCCCAAGCGAACGCCCGGGACCAACTGCCACGCACCCAACACCACAGGGGCGAATGACACGTCGAGATTGGCAACTGCGCTACGGCGGGTCTGCTCGATGCCATCGACGTCGAGCGCCAGTTCACTGCCCTTCTCTTTGAAACCTTGCAAGTCGAGATGACTGACGCGAAAGCCCAGGCTCGGTTCGACAATCACGCTGCTGAGCGGGAGGCGATAACCCAACGCCACGGTCGCGCCAGTGAGATTGCCGTGAGTGTCGCCCTTGGCAGTGCCGAGACCACCGCCAAGCTCGCGTTTGCTGTCGTAGTCGACGTATCCGGCGCTGGCGTTGGCATCGACAAACATGCCGCGCTCAAGGCTGGTGAGGCCGTAACGCGCACCGAGGTTGAGGAAGGTGAAGTCAGTATTGGCCTCGCCTCCCGCGCCGCCCACTCTGCCCTTGCTGTAGCCAAAGCCGCCGCGTGCGCTGAGTTGTTCGTTGAAGCGCTGGGTGATGCCGAGCATCAGGCCTTGGCTGTGCTCGTTGCTGCTGTCGGCGTGGGCTGAGCCGTCGGTGCCGACGTAGCTGGCGAGCGCGGTGCTCCAGAGGCGGTATTGGCCGACCTTCAAATCGCTACCGCTGGCGAACGCTGCGGCGGCTTGTTCGATCATCGCGTTCTGCCGCAGCAGGTAGCTGGCCGCATCGGCGTGAACCTGCCCGCCGACCTGCGATTCGACACCGCCCAGGCTGCCGGCGTCGATCGCCGATTGCAGGTAATAGTTGTAGGCACTGTAGGTGCCGGACAGCTCGGAGTTCTGCAACTGCCGCAGCAATTCGGCACCAGCGGCGGCATTGCCGATCAGCCTGGCCTGCCCCGGCAAGCTGTTGTACTCGACCAGCTTGCCGCGCAGCACGTAAATGGTTTCCTGGGACATACCGAGGCCCTGCTTGAGGTAGTTGTCCATGCTGCCGTACTCGGCAGCGACCTGGTCGAGACCGGCCTGCAAGTAACTGGCCTGGACCCCGAGCAGCGGCTCGTAGACAGCGGCCATGCTCGGCGGCAAGGCTTTCAAGGTAGCGGCGACACGGGCGGCGGTGTAGTCGTTGGTCGCCAGATAATTGGCCATGATCGTCGCCTCATCGACGCCAGCGATGCTCTGCAACACGGCGGCGGTCCAGCCGGTGCGGTCCTTGCCGGCGGTGCAGTGGAACAACTGCGCGGCGTCGACACTGGCCAGCTCATTGAACAACTGGCCGAATTGCCCGCGCATGCCGGCATCGCTGACGAAAGCGCGGTTGGTCTCTTCCATCATCGCCACGGCCTCGGCGGCGCTGCGGAACGAGATGTTGGTGATGTTCGAACCGGACGTGGTGCTGCCGATAATGTCGATATTGCGATAGGCCGCGCCGCTGATCATGGTGTCGGGCGTGGCGGCGATTTCGCTCGGGGTGCGCAAGTCGTAGATCGCTTTGATGCCGAGGCCATTGAGTGTCGCCAGGTCCGCCACCGACGGCGTCAATGCGTTGGAGCGGTAGAACACGCCGCTGCGCATAACGCCGTCGTGGGCGGTGGAGTACGCGGTGGTGGTGCCGGCAATGTCGCGAAAGTTGTCGATGCCGAACAAGCGCGGCGTGTCGAGGGTGACAGGCTCGGCCCCGTGGGCAGCGGCAATGGACAGACTCAGAACGGACAGCGAACACAGAAGACGTTGGAACACAGTGCAGCCTCATGAAATCAGCGTTGGGCTGGTCACTATGGGCAGGCGAGCGGGAAGGAATATGACAGTTTCAGGGCGCGACAAAATGCCTGCGCGAATGGGCCGTGGGGTGCGTGATTGGTCCACAAATCTCGAAATTGGTGAGGATCCTTGTGGGAGCGATCCGGCTCATGAAAGCGCTGTGTCAGCCGATTATATTCAAACTGAAAAAAAGCTTTCGCGAGCAGGCTCGCTGCCACAGGGCTTGGGGAAGTATCCGTTTTTTCAATTTGTCGCACGCAATGACTACCCCTTATAAGACTGCCATCACTCCCGATAACAAGAGGCTGTACCCATGAGCAACGCCTGGAACGAAGGTTATTTCACCGACGAAGGCTACACCTACAGCTATAGCCGGGAGATCAATCCGGTGTTCCTGCGTTACTGCCTGTTGTTGCGCGGTTTCGCCACGCTGGACAGCAGCGATGGCGTGCACTGCGAACTGGGCTTCGGTCAGGGCGTGTCGATCAACATCCACGCCACCGCCAACCCGGGCTCGTTTGTCGGCACGGATTTCCATCCGGGTATGGCCGCCCATGCCGTCGACCTCGCCAACGCCGCCAACAATGGCGCGCGTCTGTATGACGACAGTTTCGAACAGCTGCTGGCGCGCAATGATTTGCCGCAGTTCGACAGCATCAGCCTGCACGGTATCTGGACCTGGGTCAGCCGCGACAATCAGAAGCTGATCGTCGAATTCGCCCGCCGTCACCTGAAACCGGGCGGCATGCTCTACGTCAGCTACAACTGCTTCCCCGGATGGTCGCCGTCGGCGCCGCTGCGCAACCTGTTCAGTCTGCACGATCGCTTTGCCAATGCCTCGGCGCGCTCCGATGGGCGTATTGACGCAGCGCTGCAGTTTTCCGAAGCGCTGCTCGCGGCCAATCCGAAGTATGCCGCTGCGGCGCCGAGCCTCGGCGCGCGGCTGCAGAGCATCAAGGGCCAGGATCGTCACTACGTCGCCCACGAATATTTCAATCGCGACTGGAACTGCATGTACTTCTCCGACATGGTCGATGCGCTGGCCCCAGCCAAACTCGACTACGCCACCACCGCAGTGCCGCTGGATTCGGTCGACCCGCTCAACCTGAGCGCCGAAGGCATGGACTTTCTGGAAACCATCGAACACCCGATCATGCGTGAGCAAGCGCGGGACTATTTCGTCAACCAGCACTTCCGCCGCGACCTGTACGTACGTGGCGCGACGCGCCTGTCCGCTGCCGAACGCCGGGCGAGGATGCTGCACAGCCGTTTCGCGTTGCTGCAACCCTGGGAAACCGTCGCGGGCTCGGTCACCGGCCCTGCCGGCGAAGCGACCCTGCAAGCGGAAATCTACGGCCCGGTGTTCGATGCCTTGGCGGCGCAGAATTATGCGGCCAAATCCATGCGCCAATTGCTCTCCGAGACTGCGATGGCTTACGACGACCTCGAACAAGCCCTGGCCGTGCTGATCGGTATGGGCGCGGTCGCTCCGTGCCAGAGCGAGGCCGCCGAGTCGCAGGTCAGCGGTCGCTGCGCCGCGCTCAATCTGCAACTGTGCAAACGTTCGCTGTACGGCGCCAATATCCAGACCCTGGCCAGCCCGGTCACCGGTGGTGGCGTGACGGTCAGCCGCTTCCAGCAGCTGTTCCTGATCTCGATCAAGCAAGGCAAACAGCACCCGGCCGAGTGGGCGCAACTGGCCTGGGGTGTGATCAGCGAACAAGGTGAAGTGCTGGTCGACAATGGCCAACCACTGCTCACGGCAGAAGCCAATATCGCCGCACTGACCACACAGGCGCAGGTGTTCGCCCAACAAACGCTGCCTGTGCTCAAGGCGCTTAAAATCGCTTGATTGCAAACGAACCCATGTGGGAGCGTGCCTGCTCGCGAAAGAGCCGGGTCAGCCGCCAAATCGGTGACTGACGCTCCGCATTCGCGAGCAGGCTCGCTCCCACAATGGTCGTAGAACGGGGTTAAGCCAGCCGTCCTGTTTTCGGAACTTTCCGCCCTCTGCCGCCCGTCCTGCCACTCTGCAAAAAACGAAATTTCCGCTGCGCGCCCTCCTCACAAACTATGCATGCGCTAACGCCCATCAGGGCAAAAGCGCGATAGCCTGGTCTGAGGAAAATTTGAATGTTCATACATAACAAGCGACTTCAGTACACCGTTCGCGTGGCCGAGCCCAACCCGGGTCTGGCCAATCTGCTGTTGGAACAGTTCGGCGGCGCCAATGGCGAGCTGGCGGCGGCAGCGCGCTATTTCACCCAAGCCTTGGCTGAAGAAGATCCGGGGCGAAAAGACCTTCTGCTGGACATTGCCACCGAAGAGTTGAGTCACCTGGAGGTGGTCGGCTCGATCATCGTCATGCTCAACAGGGGTGCCAAGGGTCAACTTGCCGAGGGCGTGCAAGAGGAAGGCGAGCTGTACCGCGCGTTGAATGGCGCCGGCAATGACTCGCACATCACCAGCCTGCTCTATGGTGCCGGCGCGCCGCTGGTCAATTCGGCCGGGGTGCCGTGGACGGCGGCTTACGTTGACTCGATCACCGAGCCTACCGCCGACTTCCGCTCCAACATTGCCGCCGAAGCACGGGCAAAAATCCTCTACGAACGCTTGATCAACATCACCGACGATCCGGGCGTGAAAGAGGCGCTTGGCTTTTTGATGACGCGGGAAATCGCCCATCAACAGTCCTTCGAAAAAGCCCTGCATTCGATCCAGCCGAACTTCCCGCAGGGCAAACTGCCGGGGATGCCGGAGTTCACCAATAAGTACTTCAACATGTCTGGCGAGCCCAACGTTCGTGGGCCGTGGAACGAAGGCGGTGCGTGGGAGTACGTGGAAAACCCAGAGCCTGCGGTCGACGGCGGCGATGGTCTGGCGACCGTCAGCCTTCCGGCCGAAGACCAACAAGTGCTTGAGGCGATGAAGATCCGCACGGCCTCCGACCCACTCAGCGAACCGGTGACCGGTGCTGATCTGGGCTCCGGTTATGTGCAAGGCAAAGATGTCTGAACCCAGTCCGGCGGCCCCGGACCGGGGTCGCCACTCGCTCAAGGTGAACAACATGAAAAGCAGCAAAGTCCTGGCACTGACCTCTGAACATTTTCAACGTTTGATGGAGCACGCATACGCCGGTTTTGAGCTGGACTGCAAACAGGCCTGTCGAGGATTGAAGGTCAGCATGGCGGTGAATGTTTTTGGCCTGGGCACCCTGCTGCCGAATAATTTCGCTGAGGAGACTGCCGTCCCGCCAGCGGACGAACATTCAGCCGTCGACGACGCCTTGCCCACGATGCCAGTAGTTGCCAGGCGCGCATTGGCGGCGCGCAACCGTTCAATCGACGAACGTTTTCATCGGTAAGAGGAGCGCGACATGAGAACGCTTAAAAATCCCGGTTGGTCCTCTAGGCCGATCATCGCACCCGGCCTCCAGTTTCTGCTGGGCTGCGCGATATTCGCCGGCGGAACGCTGATCATGATGAGCGAGCTGGCGGGACAATTTATTGCTATGTGAGCCTGTGTTGCTGCTGCACATTCAAAACAACACACCAGCCGCTTCCCTCATGAAGATCTCAACGGTCATCGGCCCTATCCCCTCGAACTCGGACAGGCGCTTCTCCAGCGCCTTACGATCCGCGCTCGCCGCCACGATATTAGTGACCTTACCGGCGTACTCGCTGTTGAGCTTGTTGGCCAAAGCGAGTAATCGCGACGCCGTGCTCTCGTCATAGCGCACGTAACGTGCCTGCCCCAGCATCGACACCAGTTGACGGTGCGTACACTGCGCAAGCTTTTGCGGGGTGTCTTTGTGATGCTGCTCTACTATGACTTGATACGCCTTGGCGGCGATGGCGCCCTGAATTCTTTTGCCCATCAGAAAACTGGCCAGCAGCCATTTGAACAGGCCGGGTTCGCTGGCGTTTTGCAGGTCGATGTTCAAGTCTCGGGCGGTGATGATTTCACTCACAAGTCTCACCTCAAAGCGCGCTGCAGTTACAGATGTTGACCCGGCACGGCTTTGAACGATCCAATGACCGCCGCCTGACCGGGGCAATAAATTGAATCGCCAGTGGAAATGGATGGTCATCTTTCAGAGATGCGAGAGATGACAAGCATAAGGACCTTCAAATGCTCGGTCGCAAGATGCCCAAAACCAAGGGGCATGACGCCGCAGAAACCGCTCCCATCAAAGCTGCCAGCGAGATCGCCGCTTTCCGCCTGACAGTCATCTTCATGCTGACGGTCATTCTGGCGTTTCTCGGCGTGGAGGGATGGCGAACCTGGCGTGACTATCATGCAGCCTTCTCGTCGGCGCGTGATTCGGTCACCAACCTCGCGCGGGCTACTGCGCAGCACGCCGAAGACGCCATCCGCCAGGTCGATGTACTGACCGCCGCCCTGGGCGAGCGCGTCGAAGGTGACGGCTTGCAGAACATCGACGTGCCGCGCATCCACAACTTGCTGGTACAGCAGGCCAAATTGATGCCGCAGTTGCATGGGCTGTTTATCTACGGCCCGGACGGCAAATGGATCGTCACCGACAAGGAAATGATCCCGGACCCTGCGAACAACGCCGACCGCGACTACTTCCAATATCACCGCGCCAACACCGATCGAAATGTGCGTATCGGTGATGTCGTCAAGAGCAAATCCACCGACGACCTGATCATCCCGATTTCCCGCCGCTTGAACAACCCGGACGGCTCCTTCGCCGGCGTGCTGCTGGGGACGATCAAGGTCAGTTATTTCGTCGACTATTACGGCGATTTCAAGATCGACGACAAGGGTGCGCTGGTACTGGCGTTGCGCAACGGAACGATTCTTGTACGTCGTCCCTTCATCGCCTCGGTAATCGGTCAGAGCCTCGCCGACAGTGAGGTTTTCAAGAACTACCTGCCCTATTCCAATCAAGGCATCGCCGAGGTCAGAGCCGTCGTCGACGGCACCCAGCGTCTGTATGGCTACAGAGCTTTGAGCACCTATCCGCTGGTGGTGGAAACCGGCCTTTCCCGCGAATCGATCATCGCGCCGTGGCGCTGGGACCTGATCAAAACCGGCTTCGTGCTGATGTCGGTGATTACTGCGTTCACAGTCTTCGGATTGATTGTGTTGAGGCAACTGCGCCAACGGATGGTGATGGAAAAGGATCTGCGCAAGGCACACCAGGCCATGAAAGACATGGCTTTGACCGACAGCCTGACCGGGCTGGCCAATCGTCGGCGACTGGACACTGCCTTGGTTGACGAAATACGCCTGGCCAGACGACAGGGGTCGTCGATTTCATTGATCATGATCGACGTTGATCACTTCAAACTCTACAACGACAGCTATGGGCACGCGGCAGGTGATGATTGCCTGAGCGCCGTCGGCCAAGCGATCGCGCAAGCGGTAAAACGGCCGGGTGATCTCGCCGTGCGCTATGGCGGCGAGGAGTTTTCCGTGCTGCTGCCCAACACGGGTATTCGCGGGGCGGCGCTTGTGGCTGAGGAGATTCTTGAGGCCATTCGCTCCTTGCGGATGGAACACAGAGCCCATCCGCAGGGTCACGTCACTGCCAGTGCAGGTATTGCGGTGGGCAAGCCGGCCGAACATGAAGTGACCCCCGCCACTCTCATCGAGTCGGCTGACAAGCTGCTTTATGCAGCGAAGCAGCAAGGCAGGGATCGCTACTGTCTCGGCGATGAAGTGCTCGGCGCCTAGCCACCGTTGCTCAACGGGAGCGCAGCATCACGGCTGCGCGAACTCGCTGGACGCCAAACACCGTCATGCGCAGAAACTCCTGGTGACTGACCGGCAAGTGCTGGCAGTCCAGGCCGCGCTTGAGTTTGCTGTGATCGACATCAGGATCGTGCAAGTAAACGAAGTCCTCGTCACACCCGGTGATGATGACCCAATGCGGCGCTTTCAAGCGGGTGAATCGATAGCTGCTGATCAGCACCAGCGGTTTGTATCCGGCCGCCAACGCAGCGCCGATCTCCAGATAATTCCCCAGCACCTGCTCAACTTGCGTGGCCGCCAGGTCTTGGGCAAACCCGTCCTCGACCAGTTTCATGATCGACTTCTTCTCCGTACTGCGTACGCCGTGAAGAAAAAGCGAGCCCTTGTGACTGACTTCCAGGCGCACATCGAAACCGCGCCGCCAAGCCGCCAATGCCAGACCCTGAGGACTACAGCCACCGTGCCCCGCCGTCATGAAAATGGTGGTTGCCTCGCGCCACAGCTGGATTTCCTCCGATCGGGTCATGGCACGGGTCGGATCGATGGCAGACATGGCCATCAGCAGACACGCGGCGCCGCAGGTGAACTCGGTGGTCTGCTGGTAATACGGCACTTGGCGCGCGGGCGCTGGTGTTTCGCGCAGGATACGTTTTTCGTAGCGCAACGCCTCGCAGTGGTCCTCGTAGTAGTCCTCGACGCTGGCAAAGCGCTGGTAGCCGTTGGCTTCGTAGAGGCGGATGGCAGCGCTATTGTCAGCGCGCACCTCCAACCGCAGCCATGCACAGTTGCGCGCCAATGCACAGGCCTGGGCCTGTTCCAGCAGACGCTGGCCAAGCTCATGTCCGCGCCACGCAGGGCTGACGGCAATCGAATACAGGCGTCCAAGTGAGGTGCCACGGTGAAAAAGCACCAGTGCATAACCGCAGAGGATTGCGCCCGAGGTAACGACAATCAGCGCGGCATTGGCTCGGCTGAGCATCCAGCTGAAGTTGCGCTGATTCAACCGGTCGAAGGTAAAACACACCCGCTCCAATTCGACCAGATCGTCGATATCGTCCATGGATGCAAAGCGAAAATCAAAAGACATGACCGCACCGTAAAGTTTGAGTAACGAACCGGGACAGACCGAGAGGCCCGTGATTTATTGAAGCGGCGTCTTCTTCAACAGGGATTCATTACTCATGTCAGCGGTGCAAGCCAACGTGAACGAAGTATTAGACAAAACCGAGCATTCGACAATCTCCCTCAGCGAGGAACCTCCCAGTCTCAAACCCTCGGGAAGTCGATTGCTCATACTGGTCGAACGCAAGGATGACTGGGCTGATTACCTGCCCAGCGAGAGCCTGATGCTCGCTCAGGATTACCTTGAACACAGCGATGATTTTCCTCATCGCACCCAGGTCATCAACCTCTGCCGCAATTACAAATACCTCGGTCAGGGCTATTACTGCTCATTGCTCGCCGAGGCGCGCGGGCACAAGGTTTTTCCCTCGGTGCGCACCGTTAGCGAGCTGGCGCGCAAAGCGCTTTACGGGGTCGGGCTGAATGATCTGCAACGCACCCTGGAGCGGGCGCTGGCCAACCATCCATACGGCGAAACCGAGGCGTTCACGCTGTCGTTGTACTTTGGCAAGGCCTCGATCGAGCCGCTGCAAGAGATCGGCCGTCAACTGTTCGAGGCGTTCCCCTGCCCTATCCTGCTGGTGGAATTCCGCCGTGGTGAGAGCTGGCAGATCGCAGGCATCAAGGCCGGTGCACTGCACAAACTTCGCGATGAACAGCAGCATGTTTTCGCTGATGCGCTGGATGCGTTCAATCGCAGGACGTGGCGTCAGCCCGCCTCCAAACGTGTGGCCCGCTACGACCTGGCCATCCTGCATGATCCTGACGAAGCCCTGCCGCCGTCCAACCCCGAGGCATTGCAGCGCTTCATCGCTGCGGGCGAACAGCTGGGTATCGATGTCGAGCTGATCGAGAAAAAGGATTACGCGCGTCTCGCCGAATTCGACGCGCTGTTCATCCGCGAAACCACGCGAGTGGACGATCACACCTATCGGTTCGCCAAGAAGGCCGAAAGCGAAGGCCTCGTGGTGATTGACGATCCGTCGTCGATCCTGCGCTGCACCAACAAGGTTTATCTGGCCGACCTGCTCAAGCGTCGCGGGCTGGGCATGCCGGCAACGGAAATACTCTACAAGGATCGTCCGCAGGAGCTCGAAAACGCAGGGCGTCGCCTCGGTTTTCCCTTGGTATTGAAAATCCCCGATGGCTGTTTTTCACGGGGTGTGATCAAGGTCGCCGATGCACAAGCGCTGGCTACTGCCGCGCAGGAGTTATTCGAACACTCGGTGCTGCTGCTGGCGCAGGAGTATTGCTACACCGAATACGACTGGCGCGTCGGCGTGCTCAATGGCGAGGCGCTGTATGCCTGCAGGTACTTCATGTCCAAAGGGCATTGGCAGATTTACAACCATAAAGCGCTGCCCGGCGAGATCAACGGGATGTGCGAGGCGGTGCCCGTCGAGCAAGCCCCGCCCGCAGTCGTGCAGCTCGCCGTGCAGACGGCGCGGCTGATCGGCGACGGCCTCTACGGCGTCGACCTCAAACAGGCGGGTGATCGGGTCCTGGTCATCGAAGTGAACGACAACCCCAACCTCGATGCGGGCATCGAAGACGCGGTGCTGGGCGACGAACTCTATCGGCGCGTGCTGCAAGCGTTCACGCAAGGCTCGAGCTCAAACACCGTGGCCAAGCGTGGTGAGCAATGATTGAAGGCTATAGCATTGATTGCGGTGCCCTGCACAGGACATCTGGAGAACAGGCGACTGTCTGGCTGTGTGTCGCCCCGGACGCAGCCGAGCAACTGCATCTGCACAGACGCCTGGGCATTGGCCCACAAGCGATAGAGTCGTCGCTGGACCCTGACGAAGTGGCCCGCATCGAGGTCAAGCCTGATCACCTGTTTATGATCTGGAAGCGCCCGGAAAGCTTCGACGGGCGCGCATTCAACGTTTCGTCCTTCGGAGTGGTGCTGAGCGAAAAACGCCTGGTGGTCATTTGTGCGAGCAACTCGCTGCTTTCGGGGCTGGAGCACGATGCGCAAATGACCGGGCCGCTGGACGTGCTGATGGCGTTACTCGCTGAAAGCGTTCACCACTATCTCGGGCATTTGCGCGTGGTCAAACAGATCGCGCGGGAGATTCAGCAGCAGTTCACCCGGGCGATGGACAATCAGCAATTGGCGCAGATGTACAACCTGAGCGAAAGCCTCGTCTACTACGTCAATGCGATCCAAAGTAACGGAGCGGTGTTGACGCTGCTGCGCAACCACGGTCAGCGTCAGGGCTTCAGCGACGGTCAACTGGCTGCGCTGAACGATCTGATCGTGGAAAACGAACAAAGCTTCCAGCAAGCCAGAATTCACGCCAAGGTGTTCGCCAACCTCATAGAATCCCACGGTAATCTTGCCAACAACAGCATGAACCGGGCGTTGCGCAAGCTGACACTGATCAACGTCGTATTCCTTCCCTTGAACCTGATCGCCGGCATCGGTGGCATGTCGGAGTTCAGCATGATGACGTCCGGCGTTCCATGGTGGATGTCCTTTCCCGTGCTGATCGCCTGCATGGGCCTCGTGGGCGCGGGGATGGTGCTGGTATTGCGGCGCATGGCCTGAATCCAGAGCATATTCTCCTAACGCCTGCGCCGCATGCGAGGGTCAATTGGTGCGGCTGACCACCCGGATATGTGTAATCCCTACCCGCTCGGCCTGCTCGAGAATCTGTTCTGGCGTCGAATCCGCCGTGGGCATGACCAGGCTGTTTTCGGCGTCGCCCAGATGCAGTTCCAGCAGATGCATCGCCGCGTCGTGCTCGGCCAGTTGCGCTTCCTTGAGTTCGAGCAGATAAGTACGAGGCTCGCCGTTGAAACGGTATTCGATGTGATAGGTGTACATGATGTCGTCCGCGTCGGGGGAAAAGGCAGTGTTTATCCTGACGCGACGGTCAGCTTTTAGTTCAACCCGACTGCCATTTTGCGTTTGCAAACAAACTTTTTGCGCAGCGAAGCGTCCTCTTCTTAACTCTCCATAACAGCTGATCACAGCTAAGGACTGGCAATGACCTTTTTCATATTCCTTTTGGCCTGCGCGGCGGCGGCAACCACTGGCGTGATGTTCAAACCGGGCCCGTGGTACGAATCGCTGACCAAACCCTCTTTCACCCCGCCCAACTGGGCCTTTCCTGTGGCCTGGACGATTATCTACCTGCTGCTGGCCTGGGCCGGTTATCGCCTGAGCCTGATCCCCGGCAGCCAAACGGTGCTGGCCTTGTGGGCCGCGCAAATCGCCCTGAACACGCTGTGGACGCCGGTGTTCTTCGGTGCGCATCAGGTGCTGGCGGCGCTGGTGATTCTGGCGGTGCTGTGGGTGGTGGTCGCGGTGATGGTCGTGCTCGCGCTGCAACTGGACGTGGTCACCGGACTGATTCTGTTCCCGTATCTGGCGTGGCTGTGTGTTGCGCTGGCGCTGAACTGCTCGATCCTGATGAAGAATCGCCTGTGAGCGATTTTCCATGGCCGCAAGGCGAGCGCGAACTGGCGCAGATTCGCGCGTTCAACAAAAAGCTCGCCTGGCTGCCGCGCTTCAAGGTGCGCAATCGAGTCACCCCACGGCTGATTCAGGCATTGCTGCGGGCGGGTCAGATCGGCGGCGCTGGCAAGCTGCACCAACATGGGCTGACCGCCGAGCGGAAGATCATCGATACGGTGCCCGTGCGCATCATTCGCCCCAAGGGCAAAGCCAGAGGCGTGGTACTGGATTTCCACGGCGGCGGCTGGGTAATCGGCAATGCGCAGATGAACGACAACTTCAACATCGCCATCGTCAACACTTGCGACGTGGCGGTGGTGTCGGTGGATTATCGGCTGGCCGTGTCGACGCCAATCGAGGGCTTGCTGGAAGACTGTCTACGGGCCACTCGCGGCATCTTGAACGATGCTGAATTTGCCGGGCTGCCCGCAGTCGTCGTCGGTGAATCGGCTGGCGGGCATCTGGCGGCGGCCACCCTGCTCGCGCTCAAATCTTCGCCCGAAGTGCTGCAACGGATCTGCGGCGCCCTGCTGTATTACGGCGTCTACGACCTGACCGGCACACCCAGCGTGCGCACCGCGCCAGCCGATACGCTGGTGCTCGACGGCCCCGGCATGGTCGAAGCGTTGCGCCTGCTGACGCCGGATATCAGCGACGAACAACGCCGCCAGCCACCGCTGTCGCCGCTGCATGGCGATTTCAGCGGGCTGCCCCAAGCGTTGCTGTTTGCCGGTGAGCTCGATCCGCTGCTGGATGACACGCGGCTCATCGCTGAGCGCTGGCAACACGCGGCGCCGGTGGAGATGTACGTGCTGCCAGAGTGTCCGCATGGCTTCATTCACTTCCCCACGGCCACTGCTGAACATGTGCTGGCTTACAGCAGGCAGTGGATTTCGGCACGAGTGGCGAGCTACTCAGTGAAGTCCGCCGAAATCAGCCCGGCACTTTCGTAGCTGCCGATCAACTCATCAAACAACGCAATATCCCCTCGGCTGCGCGCAATCAACTGCGCGCCAGCCACCGCCGCGTAAATCGCCCGCGCCCGCGCCTTGCAGCTGTCTTCGTCGGCAGATCCAGCAGCGATCAACACCTGGGTCAGCCACCCGATATTGACCTCTGCGAACTTCTTCACCTGGTCCTTCACCGGGTCTGGCAGATCCTGGTATTCGGCAGCCATGAAGCTGACCAGGCACAGCCGATTGCCGTTTTCCAGCGAGGTGCGAAAGATCGACGGGTACAACTTCAGGGATTGTTGCGGCTCGGGATTGGCCTCACGAATGTCATCCAGCGCCTTGGCCGCGTCTTGCCAGTAACGCTCGGCAACTGCCGCGCCGAGGTCGGCCTTGCTGGGAAAGTGGTAGTAGATGCTGGCGTTCTTGATGCCCACCACTTCGCCGATGCTACGGAAGTTGATGCCGTTGTAGCCGTGGGTCTGCGCCGCTGTTTTGGCGGCTTCCAGAATCGCTTCGCGTGCGTTCACGCTCATGTCTGTGTCCTCGATGGCCATCGATCAATGGGGCGGATTGTACCCGCGAAAGATTTACCTGCCAATTGGCAGGTAGGGGATTGACAGCAATAAATTCTGGTCGCAATCTTTGCCTACCAACTGACAGGCAGGGACAACTGAAATGACCGCTACCTCTACTCACAACGATGCTCAATCCATTTGCGCCTTGAAAATCTACGACTGGTACAACGGCCCCTACCCGGCCCGCGTACGCATCGCCCTGGCGGAAAAATCGCTCTTGGCGCGCACCGAATTCGTCTCGGTAAATCTGTGGAAAGGCGAACACAAGAACCCCGAGTTCTTGCGCTTGAACTACTCCGGAACGCTACCAGTGCTGGAGCTGGAAGACGGCACGCTGCTCGCCGAATGCACGGCCATCACGCAATACCTGGACGTCCTCGACGGCAACCCCCTGCTCACCGGCCGCACACCGGTTGAGCAAGGACGTATCCACATGATGACCAAACGTGCCGAGATCGAATTTCTCGATGCCGTCAGCGTGTATTTCCACCATGCAACCCCGGGACTTGGCCCGGAAGTGGAGCTGTACCAGAACGCCGAATGGGGCATGCGCATGCGGGAAAAGGCTGTGCGCGGCATGCGCTATTTCGACAACTTGCTGCGTCATCAGCCGTTCGTGGCCGGCGCGAGTTTTTCCATGGCCGATATCGCCGTATTGGGCGGCATGATCTTCTCGGCGCTGGTTGAGCTGGAAGTCCCGGAAGACTGCACGGCACTGCGCGAATGGCACGCGCGCATGCAGCAACGTCCGAGTGTGCAGCAGTGGCGCGCGATGGTTGAGCGCGGCGAACCGTAAAACCAAGACCAAAAAAAGGCGCCCTCACCGGCGCCTTTTTTGTTTGCGCTGAACCCTGCGCGATCGTTCACCCCATGCCGATTGTGGCTCAAACCGTAAACAGTCTTTACCCGATCCGCGCCTGTTTCCCCCGCCAGCCGCCGCATAGAGTTCGTTCCAGCAGCACACTCAACTTCAGCAAAGGAAAATACCCATGAAAGTCTCAATGCTCGTCCTCGCACTCTTCGGCTTCAGCTCGGTGGTCATGGCTCAGGACTCGACTACCACGCCTCCCGTCGAGCAATACACCTACGCCAGTCACCTCGACGTCGCCAAAATCATCTCGGAAGATCCCGTGCCGGATGTCTGCGCCGTAGTGCCGGTGCACATGACTTATCAGGATTCCCAGGGCAAACAGCACATCCTGCAATACGAGGTCATGGGCAGCGGCTGCAGCAACGGTTGATCAGGCCAATACCTCGCACACCCATTGCGTCTCAGAGTTGGCTCGCTGAGACGCAAATGCTTTTACCGCTTCAATCGACAAGCGCTTGAGCAGTGCTCGCCAACTGCGCGCCGACCCGACTTTTCAAGGTATCGATGAATCGCGTGATCTTCGCATCGACAAACTGGCGAGATGTGTAGACCGCATAAACATTGCGCTCGTAGGTGTGGTAATCAGGCAGTACCCGTACCAGCCTGCCGGCACGCAAATCGTCGATCGCCGTGAAGCCTGCCAACAGACCAATCCCCGCCCCTTCGCGAATGGCCACGGCCATTGCGTCCATATCGTTCACGCTGAAACTCGGCCCGCTCGGGATGAACGTCGCGTCGCCCGCCTTGCTTTTGAGCTGCCATTCATCGCGCACGTAATCCACGGTACCGAGCAGCAGGCATTGATGATCGCAAAGCTGCTCCGGCGTTTCGGGTGCTCCATGCCGCGCCAGGTATTGCGGGGAGGCCACCAGCACGCAGTGACTGACGCCGATCTTTTGGCTGACATACGCCGAATCCGGCAGCGTTCGCGCGATCAGAATGGACACGTCCAACTGATCCTCAAGCAGATTGGGCATGCGTTGGGAGAGCATCAAATCGACCGTCACATCGGGGAACGCCTGGCGATATTCCAACACCGCGCCGGTCACCAATTGCCGGGCCAGTCCGGGCACGCAGTGCACGCGTAACGTCCCTCGTGGTTGCAAGGCGGCATTGCTCGCCTCGGCTTCGGCGCTTTCCAGCTCAGCGAGAATCTTCACGCAGCGTTCATAAAACCGCCGGCCCGCGTCGGTCACCGAGAGACGCCGGGTCGAGCGTTGCAACAGGCGGGTGTCGAGCACGTTTTCCAACGCCGAGACCGCACGCGATACGTTACCGACGGTGGAGTCGAGATGGTTGGCCACGGCAGTGAAACTGCCCATCTCGACTACCTTGATGTACACCGACATGTTTGAAAGTTTGTCCATCCTGATCGTCCTGTAGACCTGCCACTCACTGCGGATACGTCGGATGCTACACGCTCGCTCCTGCGCTCGATATTACCTTCTGGGACAACAATGATTCCCTCGCGGCCGGCTAAATCAAACGGCGCGCCTTCCATAGACTGGATTCCACGGGACGCCTGAACCACTGCGTACAAGGCGCCGAATGAATCCTCAACCATGAAGGCGACATCCATGAACACTCCTTACGATCCGCTCTATCTCTTCATCGGTGGTCAATGGCTCACCGCCCAAGACCGCGCGACCGCTGCGGTGGTCAACCCGGCGACCGGCGAGGAAATCGGCCGGGTGCCACTGGCCACCGCCGAAGACCTGGATCACGCCCTCGAAGTGGCCCGACTGAGCTTCGACCAATGGCGCCAGACCGTGCCGGACCAGCGCGCAAAAATCCTCAAGCGCGCCGCCGACCTGATCCTCGAACGCGCCCCGCACATCGCTGCGCAAATGACGCTGGAAGAAGGCAAGCCACTGCGCGAAAGCCTCGATGAAGTGACCCGTGCGGCGGAATATTTCGAGTGGTTCGCCGAAAGCGCACGACGCATCGACGGCCGTGTCGTACCGGCCAATCGTCCGGGTGTACTGCAACTGGTCAAACGCCAAGCCATCGGCCCCGTCGCAGCGTTCACACCGTGGAATTTCCCGGCCATCACCCCGGCGCGCAAGCTCTCGGCTGCACTGGCCGCCGGTTGCAGCGTGGTGCTCAAGCCCGGCGAGGAAAGCCCTTCCACCGCCCTCTCCCTGGCCCGGGCGCTGGACGATGCCGGCCTGCCGAAAGGCGTGCTGCAAGTGGTGTTCGGCGTGCCGGATCAAGTTTCAAGCCATCTGATTGCCTCACCGATCATTCGCAAAGTGACGTTCACCGGTTCGGTGCCAATCGGTCGGCTGTTGTCGGCCCGCGCTGCCGAAGGCGTCAAGCCGATCACCCTGGAACTGGGTGGCCACGGCCCGGTTCTGGTGTTTGCCGACGCCGACATCGAAAAGGCTGCTGTGGAAGGCGTCGCCAATCGCTTTCGCGGCACCGGCCAAGTGTGCATTTCCTCGACTCGTTTCCTGATCCAGCGCGAGGCCTATGCCGAGTTCGTCGAGCACTTCGTCGCGGCCACCCAGGCGTTGAAAATCGGCGATGGCATGGACCCGCAAACCCAGGTCGGCCCTCTGGCCAACCCACGGCAACTGGCGAAGATGGAGCAACTGATCGCCGACGCCGTCGAGAAAGGCGCGCGGGTGCTGGCCGGTGGCGAAGCGTTGCCGGGCGCAGGCTTCTTCTTTCAGCCCACCGTATTGGCCGATGTGCCGATGAGTGCGCGAATCATGCACGAAGAACCCTTTGGCCCCATCGCGATACTGATGCCTTTCGATGAACTGAGCGACGGGCTGCAAGAAGCCAACCGCCTGCCCTATGGCCTTTCGGCCTACGCGTTCACTTCCAATGCGCGCACCGCGATCGACGTCGCCGATGGCCTGGAAGCCGGAATGATCGGCATCAACCAGTACCGCATCGTCGCCACTGAGTTGCCGTTCGGCGGCATGAAGGAAAGCGGCCACGGTTCCGAAGGCGGCATCGAAGGCATCGAGCACTACCTCACCAACAAATTCATCAGCCAGGTTTAAGGGGATTTCCATGTCGACTATCGATTTCAGCAGCCCACGCGAAGCCGCCCGCGCCTTCACCCCGAAACTGGCGCAATTCGTTGACTCAACGCTGTACCCGCAGATCTGGAATGACCCCGCCTTGTCACCCCGCGAGCGCAGTCTGATCACTGTCGCTGCGCTGATTGCCGGCGGCCACTGCGAAGAATTACCCGCGCACCTGCGCCGCGCCGTCAGCAATGGCGTGAGCCATGAAGAGTTGTCGGCGGCGATCACTCACCTGGCCTTTTACGTCGGTTTCCCGGGCGCCATCACGGCCTCGGCCATCGCCAATGCCACCCTTGCCGACACGGAGCAACGCTGAGATGAAAGCCATCAAGTTGAAAGAATTCGGTTCGGCAGAAGTGCTGCAACTGGGCGAAGCACCCGACCCTGAAGTGCGCCCGACCGATCTACTGGTGCGCGTCTACGCGGCCGGCGTGAACCGTGCTGACCTGACGCACCGAACCGGCGGCTACGGCCATGCGAACTTTGGTGACTCGCTGATCATCGGTCTGGAGATTGCCGGGGAAGTGCTCGAGACCGGCAGCGAGGTCAGCGGATTCGCCGTCGGCGACCGGGTGATGGGCGTCGTCGGCGGCGGGGCCTACGCCGAACTGGCGCGCATCGACTACCGCATGGCCATGCCGATTCCGGCGCAGCTCGACTATGTGCACGCAGCGGCGATTCCCGAAGTGTTTGTCACCGCTCACGAAGCGATGCTGCACCTCGCCCGACTCAAGTCAGGTGACTCGGTGCTGATTCATGCCGCCGCCGGTGGCGTCGGTTCCGCTGCCGTGCAACTGGCCTACGCCACAGGCGCCACGGTGTACGCGACCACCGAAGGCAGCAAGTTGTCGCGCGTCGAACATCTGGGCGCCGACGTGGCCATCGACTACAAAACCGAGGATTTCGCCGCAGTCATCGCCGACAAAACCAACGGGCGCGGCGTCGACGTGATCATCGACTTCATCGGCGCACCCTACTTCGCCCGCAACATCGCCTCGCTGGCCCACGGCGGCCGCCTGGTGCAGGTCGGCATTCTTGGCGGCGGCGGCAAGGTCGACGTGGAGCTCGAGCACATCCTCTATCGACATCTGCAAATCATCGGCACGGTGATGAAGTCGCGCACCCAGCCGGAGAAACACGCGATGATCCAGCGCTTTCGCGAACATTGGCTGGAGCGCTTCGCCGGCGCGGCGAGCCTGGAACCGGTGGTGGACAGTACCTTCGCGCTGTCGCGCGCAGCCGACGCGCATCGGCGGATGGAGTCTTCGCAGAATGTCGGGAAGATTATTCTGACGATGCAGCCGGAGGATTTGCGCTAAGGCAGACGTAAGAAAGGCCAGTCAGTTGAGCTGACTGGCCTTGGTTTGTCTGACGTTTGCGCTGATCAGCCCACCTTGATCACCACCTTGCCAAACGCCCCTTTCGCCAGATGCTCATAGGCCTCGCGCGCCTGTTCGAACGGATACACATGGTCGATCACCGGGCGAATGTCGTGCTCGGCGAGGAACACGTTCATCCGGTCGAACGATGAACGCGGTGCCACCGCAATGCCGCGAATGGTGGTCTGGCGGAAGATCAGCGGCATCAGGTTCAGCTCGACGGTCTGCCCTGTCAGAAAGCCAATCTGCGCAATCCGCCCCGAGGCCTTGGTCGCTGCTACCGACTGATTGATGCCATTGCCTCCCGCCACATCAAGCAGCAGGTCCACACCCTTGCCCTTGGTGAGTTTCAGCACCTCGTCTGCCCAGTTCGGCGTGCTGCGGTAGTTGATACCGGCGACCGCGCCTAGACGTTTTACCGCGTGCAGATTGTCATCGCTGCTTGAGGTTGCGATGACTTTGGCGCCCAGCGCGGTGGCGATCTGCACGGCGAAAATCGATACGCCGCCGGTGCCCTGCACCAACACGGTCTGGCCCGGTTGAATAGCGCCGAAATCCACCAGTGCGTACCACGCGGTCAGTGCGGCGATAGGCAGCGTCGCCGCCTGTTCATCGCTCATGTTGGCCGGCGCGCCGACGGCGCTGTCCTCGTGAATGATCATGTACTCGGCGAGGCCACCGGGCAGCGGCGAACCGAAGCAATAATCCGGCTCGTTCGGCCCCGGCTCGCCGTCAAGCCAGCGCGAGTACAGATGCGAATTGACCCGATCGCCAACCTTGAAACGAGTAACACCGGCGCCGATTGCAACTACGGTACCAGCGGCATCGCTCACTGGAATCAGCGGTTTCGGCACCAGGTGCGGCTCGTAGATACCGTCAACGATGGCCTTGTCGCGGAAATTCAGCGACACCGCGCCGACCTTGACCAACAGCTCGCCAGCCTTGGGTTGCGGCGTTTGCGTCTCGCCGAGTTGCAGATTGTCGAGCCCGAAATCTTTCAGTAACCACGCTTTCATGGTGAGTCTCCAAATGCGTTATTGGCTGCAAACCCTCAGCAGGTTTGCCTTGGGTCCATGATTGGCTTTTACTGCAGCGCAATAAATGCTTGGAAACAGACAGGATTGTTCTATTCTCAGGCAACAAATTCAGATACTGAGCTCAGCGGAAAAGCCATGGAATTACTGCAATCGATGCGCCTGTTCGCCCGACTGGCGGAACTGGGCAGCTTCACCAAAGCCGCTGAGTCGCTGGACATCGGCCGGCCGCAGGTCACTCGCTATATTCAGGAACTGGAAACATCGCTGGGCGTGCGCCTGTTCCAGCGCACTACGAGGAAAGTCGCACTCACCGCCGAGGGTGAACTTTTCTATCAGCGGGTCCAGGAAATTCTGGCCGAGATCACCGCCGCCACCACAATGTTCGATCGCACCGGAACCACGCTGTCCGGCCGCCTGCGCATCGACATTCCCACCGCGTTCGCGCAGCTGGAATTCATCAAAAGCCTGCGCGAATTCACCGACTCCTACCCCGGCATCGACATGGTACTGGGCGTCACCGATCGTGCGGTTGATCTGGTCGGCGAAGGCATCGACTGTGCGCTGCGCATCGGCGAGCTGCCCGACTCAACCCTGATTGCCCGCCCTATCGCCCTGGCGACCATGGTCACCTGCGCCGCGCCGGAGTATCTACGCGAGCACGGCACACCCGAAACGCTTGGAGATCTGGCGAACCATCAAGGCGTGAACTTTCTCTCGGGCCAGAACAACCGCACTCTGCCCTGGCAGTTTTCAGATGAGGGCAAACAGAAAACCTACGTCAGCCGCAAAGGCATTACCGTCACGGAATCGAACGCCTACGTGCAGTGTGGCGTGTCGGGCTTCGGCATTATCCAGGCGCCGGGCATCGCGGTCGCCGAGCATCTGGCTAACGGAGCATTGGTAGAGATTCTGCAACCGCTGCGCCCGACGCCTCGGCCGGTATCGCTGCTGTACCCGAGCCGCACGCATTTGCCGGCGCAGGTGCAGGTGTTTATCGAATGGCTGCAGGTGCGGTTTGTGCAGTTGCATGGGGCGTGGGTGCAGAACTGAAGGCGGGCCTTCTCACTCCCAGCCGTGCGCTTCTTCGATAAAGTGCAGCACTGCACTGGAACGCTCATCGATGCGCGAAATCAGCGACAGCTCACTGACCATTTCCGCCTGATTCAGCGGGATGATGCGAATGCCCGGCATGCTCAACCGGGTGACTGCCTCAGGCACGATACTCAAGCCGATGCCCGCCGCCACCAGGCCCGGGATGCTCATCAGTGACGGCACATACATGATGTTCTCGGGATGCAGCTGGTTCTGCCGACACGCCTGTAGCGTATGCGAGGTCAGGCCGATGCCCGCGCTGTCCTGCAACAGCACGAATTTCTCGTGACGCAGTGTCGCCAACTCGCCGCTGAAGCGGTCCGCCAGTTCATGGTTGTCCGGGATCAGCAAGACCAGGCGTGACTGGCTGAAATGATGGGTACGCAGACGATCCGGCAAGTGATCCTTGAACACGCGGGCAAAGGCCAGATCGAGCTTGTGGTCGAGCAACATGTCGAACTGCGCGCGGATCCCGGCATCGACCAGCGACACTTTGACTTCGGGGAATGTGCTGAAGTAATGCCGCAGCAATTGCGGCAGGTTGGCTTCGAACAACGCCGAGTGATAACCGATGTTGATCTCGCCGACCTCACCGCGCCGTGCACGTCGCGCGGCGGCCGTCGCCCGTTCACTGGCCTCTATCGACTGCCGCGCGTGTGGCAGGAATGCCTCGCCGGCGGCCGTCAACACGACGCTACGGTTTTCCCGGCGGAACAATGCCAGCCCCAGCTCGGCCTCCAGCGTACGCATCAATTGGCTGAGCGCCGGTTGCGCGATGTCCAGTTGTTCGGCTGCCCGGCTGAAATGCTGAAGCTCGGCGGCGACCACAAAGGCCTTGAGATGACGCAATTCCATTTCAATGATCCATAAGGCTGGCTTATCTATTTATCGTAATTTCGATAATTATTCTCTAGGCCGGATGGGCTACTGTCTACTGACTTCGACGATCTGCCCAGGCCAGCGCTGGTCAGAATCGTACGGGGACCCCGTAACCATAAAAATAATGACGAGCCCCTCAATGAGCACAACCAGTCACGAGACTCATGATTTGCGCATGCCTCGCAAAGCGGTGACCGCTGCGACCATCGGCACTGCGCTGGAATGGTTTGACTTCACCCTCTACGGTGCGGTGTCGGCAACTATCCTGCCCAAGCTGTTTTTCCCTGCCATGGAACCGACCGCCGGGCTGCTGGCATCGTTGGCCACGTTCGGCGTCGGACTTGCCGCCCGCCCCCTGGGCGCGATTACCTGTGGCTACCTCGGCGACAAATTGGGCCGTCGCAACCTGATGCTCGCCACGGTTACCCTGATGGGCCTGGCGTCGGTGCTGATGGGCTTGTTGCCCACCTATGCACAGGTGGGGATTCTCGCGCCGATTCTGTTGGTGCTGCTGCGCATCATCCAGGGCTTCGCGCTCGGCGGTGAATCCACCGGGGCGCAACTGATGGCGCTGGAACATGCCACTCGTGATCGTCGCGGTCGCTATTCCGGGTTGCTCGGTCTGTGTTCACCGCTGAGTCAGATATTGGCCAACGGCGTGTTGATGGGCCTGGCCGCCACCCTCTCCAGCGAACAGTTTGAAAGTTTCGGCTGGCGGATTCCATTCCTGCTCAGCTTCGTGCTGGTTATCGTCGCGATCTATATCCGCCTGAAGGTCGATGAAACCCCCGCCTTCGTTGCCTTGAAGAAAAACCCCGTCAAGCAGGAAAAAAGCCCGCTCAAATCGGCCATGGGCAGCCACTACAAAACCATCCTGCGTTTGATGCTGTTTTTCTGCTCGCCCGCTGCGCTGTTCTACCTGATTGTGATTTTTTCCCTCAGCTACCTGACCAAGCATCTCGGCTTCAGTCAGTCGACGGGTTTCATGTCGCTGATGGTCGCTAACCTGTTCGCGATTGTCGGAGCGTTGGCCGGCGGCTACCTTTCTGATCGCTGGGGACGCAAAAAAGCGCTGGCGTTCGGCTCGTGCATGACCTTGTTGATCCTGTTCGTCTACTTCCCGATTCTCAACACGCTGAACGTTGCCGCCATCATGGCAATCATGGGCCTGTTCCTCGGCTTCACTCAGTTTCAAAGCGGCATCCAGCCAGTGGCGTTTGCTGAAGCCTTTCCCACCCAGGTGCGCTATTCCGGCTCGGCCCTCGCCTATACCGGCGCCAACCTGGTGATCGGCGGCCCCATGCCGATGATTGCCGTGTGGCTGATGAGCCAGTCCAACAATTCACCATGGCCCTTGGTGACGCTGTGCGCGGTGATCAATCTGATTTCGCTGGCGATGATCCTGATCGGTCCCGAAACCCGGGGCGTCGACCTGAACGCCGTGACGCCAGACAACGCCGACGCAACGGCCACATCGCCTTTCTCTCCAAATAACGCTGCAGGACGACCATGAACCGCACTGTCTTTATTCTCAACGGCCCGAATCTGAATCTATTGGGCCGCCGTGAACCGCATATCTACGGGCACACCACTCTTGAGCAAATTCGTCTGAGCAGTGAGCAACTGGCCGGGGAACTTGATCTGCACTGCGTGTTTCGCCAGACCAACCACGAAGGCGTGATGGTCGATTGGATTCAGGAAGCCTTTGATCAAGGCGCCGCAGTGATCATCAACCCGGCCGGCCTGTCATTTCATTCCATCCCGGTGCTCGATGCGCTGAAGTTGCTCAGCACACCGCTGATCGAACTGCATCTGTCGAACATCCACGCACGGGATGAATTGCATCGCCACTCGATCATGTCCGGGGTGGTCAATGCTGTGATCTGTGGCATGGGCGCCGACGGTTATGCGCTGGCGATACGTGCGGTCGACAACTTGTTGCGTCGGTAAAAAGCTCGGTGGGCTCGTTCAGAGAACTCTAACGGGCCCCACTTTCTTTGACTGATTCCACATCAATCTGACCGGACTCACCCAGGGCACGATATTGATTGCGCAGTTTTCTAAGCTCGCGCGCTTCCATTTTCTCCAGACCCAGGCTGGCATTCTGGGCTTCTTTTGTGGCGCGTATCAGTTCATCGATCTTCAAATGCAAAATGTCGTTGTCCCGGTTCTGCGTATTTTGAATGAGGAACACCATCAAGAAAGTAATGATCGTCGTCGAGGTGTTGATGATCAGTTGCCAAGTGTCGTTGTAATGAAAATATGGCCCGGTTCCCGCCCAGGCAAGGATCAGAAGGATTGCCGTCAGGAAGGTTTTAGGGCTGCCGGCCCAGTTGGAGAGTGCCTGGCAAAAGCGCGCGAATTTCATCTGGATACCTCTAAATAGACTCATGCACTTGACCTCGCCCATCACTGAAATACTTAGTCACATTTCCAACCGTTCGTCGTGACTGTCGTTTTATCGCCAGCACCTCATAAACAGAATCAGGCAAATCGCCAACAGTATCCGCCTAACGCCGACACCGCCCTGCCCCCTAATCTGAACCCATGCAGAACACACCACTGCAACGGGTTAACCAGAGACTGATCTGAACGACCCGGACCTCAATCCCGATTTGACCGGAGTCACCGCCATGAAAACTGTAAGCCAACTGATCGCTGTAGCCACCTTCGCCCTCAGCGCCAGCGCATTCGCCGTACCGAGCAATCAGGAAGATCGCTTCTTCACCCAGGTCAGCGAACCACAGCAGACCGTTGCAGCCGACGGTTCGCAGCGTACGCCCCAAGGCCCGGCCATCGCTGCCGACGGCTCAAACCGCACCCCACTGGGTGAGGCCCTGGCCGCTGATGGATCCGACCGCACACCGGGTCGTCGCGCAGCCTAAGCGCGTGATGCTGAGACCAGAAAAGTCCTGCGGGTTTGAGACCTGCAGGACTTTTCCGCCTTCTGGGGGCCAACGCTGAACAACTGATCCAGAACCTTATTGATAGGAACAGGCAATACTCGGATCCGATCCGGCATCGCCCACCAGCGCGTTCCGCCCTAGCATGGCCTCTCCAATTGCCTGCAAGAGTACTGATCCATGAAGACCCTTTTCATCACCGGTGTCAGCAGCGGCTTTGGCCAGGCTCTGGCCAAAGAAGCGCTCGCTCGAGGTCACAGGATTATCGGCACAGTGCGCAGTGAATCCGCGCTGGCAGCTTTCGAAGCGCTATCGCCCGAGCGTGCGCATGGGGTGCTGCTGGACGTTACCGATTTCGATGCCATCGATGGGGTGGTTGCTGCGGTGGAAGATCGTCACGGCCCGGTGGACGTGCTGGTCAACAACGCAGGTTACGGGCATGAGGGGATTTTCGAAGAGTCGTCACTGGAGGAAATGCGCCGCCAGTTCGATGTCAACGTGTTTGGCGCAGTGGCGGTGACCAAGGCTTTCGTACCGTATTTCCGCCAGCGCCGTGCGGGGCATATCCTCAATATCACCTCGATGGGCGGCCATATCACCATGCCCGGGATCGCGTACTACTGCGGCAGCAAATTTGCGCTTGAGGGGATCTCCGACACCTTGAGCAAGGAGCTTGCGCCCTTCAATATTTTTGTCACCGCTGTGGCGCCGGGATCGTTTCGCACCGACTGGGCAGGCCGCTCGATGCAGCGCACGCCGCGTAGCATCAGTGATTACGACGCAAGCTTCGATCCGGTGCGCAAGACCCGGGAGGAGAAAAGCGGCCGTCAGTTGGGCGATCCGCTGAAAGCTGCACGGGCCATGCTGACGATAATCGACAGTCCAAACCCTCCGGCTCACTTGCTGCTTGGCAGTGATGCTCTGGCGCTGGTGCGTGACAAGTTGCAGCAGACGGCGGAGAGTATTGAGCAATGGCAAGCGCTCAGCCGCTCGACGGATGGCTGAGCAACGCGGAGAACCTCAATGCCGAAACCGAAAGACCCGCTCACGGCACGCATGGTCCGGTTGATGAGCCAGCTCGCCCCGCTGGAGGGTTACAACCTGAGCCCGCTGGAGGATGTGCGCTTCCTGCGCTCCAACCGCCCGCTGACACGCACGCCGGTGCTGTACGAACCGGGCATCGTGATCCTTTGTCAGGGGCGTAAACGCGGTTATCTCGGCGATGAAGTCTACGTCTACGACGCTCAGCACTATCTGGTGGTGTCGGTGCCGGTACCCTTCACCATGGAAACCGACGCCAGCGAAGCCGAGCCAATGCTCGCGGTGTACGTGCGTCTGGATTTCGCCTTGGCCGGCGAGCTGATTCAGCAGGTCGATGAAATGTGGGATTTCCCCAGATCCCAACCGATGGGCATGTACGCCTCGCCGCTCGACGAACCGCTACGCCAATCGACCTTGCGTTTTCTCGAAGTGATGAACAACGATGCCGACGCGCAAATCCTCGGCCCGGCGATGCTGCGCGAGCTCTACTACCGTATCCTCACCGGTGAACAAGGCGGCACCCTGCGCGCCGCCATCGCCCAACAGGGCCAGTTCGGCAAAGTGACCCGCGCCATCCACAAGATCCACAGTTGCTATCACCAGCATCTCGACGTAGAAACCCTGGCCGAGGAAGCGCAGATGAGCGTGCCGAATTTTCATTTGCACTTTCGCAAGGTCACCGATTCCTCGCCGATGCAGTACCTGAAGTCGACGCGATTGCACCAGGCGCGATTGCTGATGCTGCGTAACGATCTGACTGCGGCAAAAACTGCATTTCTGGTCGGCTACGAAAGCGCCTCGCAATTCAGCCGCGACTTCAAACGCCTCTTCGGCCGCACACCGTTGGCGGAAGTGGCGTGGATGAAACAGGCCTATGCGCTGCCGGCACCGACGACTGCTTCGCCGTTTGTGTCGTCGCACTGATTTCACCCGCGTCTTGAACACACAGAAATCCACATTGAAGGGAAGAAAGTGAATCTGAGAGCTGAGATCGAAAACGCATTTGGACCCCAGGCATTCGCCCGTCCGCTTTTCTATTCCTGGCCCGGAGGATTGCGTTTCGAACTCTCCGAAACGGGCGGAATGATCGAGCAATTCCTGACCGCTATGCGCAAATCCATAACCATCTGCGGCGACATTTTCCAAGGGGACGCATCGTTTGCCGCATGCCTGCGCATTCATTCGGGTCGCAATCGATTCGCCCACCGCAGCACTCTTCGCGCCCTTAAATCTGCTGGCATCGATACTCCATCAGCGCTGTGCATCTGGAGCGAAGAAATAGATAACGAGGAATGGTTCAGTGAGGAAGAGCCGGAATATTGGGTCAACGTCGCCTTCGAAGCGTCTGTCGCGAGCATTCAAGCATTACTCTGGTGCGCATTGGCCAAGGACTTCGGTGCTATCCAACCGCGTGCGAACTGTGCTGTCTACCTGTTCAATCTGCCCAAGCGAGTCATGGTCTTTCCCTATGACGACAGAGGCATGGACGTGGTTGGAGCCAACGCCGAACTACTTTTGCAGCTTTATCAACGACATCATGCCTGGTTGCTCGACCATGACCGGGCAGCGATGGAAGCCACATTCGGCAGGCTTAAACGTTAGGTGAACGCTATCGTTTCAACTTCTTCGCCATGATGATCGTGCGCTCCGTCTGATGAAACTCATCTCTGATTTTCTTGAAGCCGAGGGAAGCATAGAAGCCTTCTGCGGTGACTGAAGAAGGAACGCGCAGCAGATTGAAACCTGTGTCCATGGCGAGTGATTGAATGCTCTTCATCAGCTGTCTTCCGACACCCATTCCTTGAAAGCCCGGGTCGACAAAAACGCTTCGAACAACGTCTCGATCGAGACTTGCCGTTGCGACGATTTGACTGTCGAGCGTAGCGACTAGCACCTGACGCTCAGTCAAAAAACGAAGGATCTTCGAGGGCGAAAAACTTTCAATCACTCGATCAATGATTTCGGGAGGATAGTCGCGGGCATTGCTCTCACGGAGCGTCTTGATGATCGTTTCACTGATAGCCGATGCATCCGCATCTCTCGCGATGTGAATTTGAATATCCACCCAGTAGCTCCTTGCTTGTCAGTTCCGTGTACAGCACTTATCGCAGCAAATTCCCCATGCGCATAGTGCTTGCCCCCTTCTGTGTTTCCTCGCCCAATCACACAGGTCAACCACCTGCATCAGGATGGGATCATGAACACCACGGCCATTCCCGAAGGCTTCACTCCATTCACCCGCAGCAGTCCGTTGCTGGATCTGCTCGGCCCGATCTACGCCAGAGGCCACGGCCTACAATTGGAACTGGGTTTGCTGACCGACTCCCGCCATGCCAATGGTCGCGGCACTTTGCATGGCGGTGTATTGGCGACATTGGCGGATGTGGGGATGGGCTACGCCATGGCCTTCTCCAGCGATCCGCCGCAGCCGTTGATCACGGCGAGCATGACCCTGGATTATCTCGGTGCGGTGCAAATCAACGAATGGCTCGAAGTGCGTCTTGAACACTCCAAAAAGGGACGTCAACTGGCGTTTGCTGGCGTCAGTCTGCACGTCGGAGAGCGAACGGTTGCGCGCGCCAGTGCCGTGTTCGCGGTGCCGCTGAGCTGAAGCGCGAAACCTCAGTCTGACGCTTCAGGATCGTCCCGCGCCGGCACAGGGATTTGCCACGAGGGTTTCTTGCCGGTCTGGCTATCGAACGTGCGTCGCGCTTCGCGGAAACCCTCGACGTTTTCCACCACCCAAGTCCAGATCGGCGACATCCGCACCAGCAATCCCATGCCCAATGGCGTCAGTTCGTACTCGACGTGCGGCGGCACCTGGTCGAGCTCGCGCCGGGTCAGCAGGCCGTCGCGTTCAAGCGCACGCAGGGTTTTGGTCAACATGCGCTGAGTCACGCCGGTCATCTGCCGTTTGATCTCGGCGTGACGCATGGTGCCGTAGACACCCAAGGCATGCAGGATGCCCAAAGACCAGCGACTGCCGGCGTGTGCAAGCACTTCGCGGCGCACGCCATCATCGTCTCGTCTGAGCGTCTGGCAGATCGCTTCTGCCTCACTGAGCGCTTGCTGATCAGTCATTTCTTCACCTGGTATCACGCGTGTGCCTTCTTCTGAGTGCTGCCCGATCGTGCCAGCATTTGCCGATCTTACATGCAGATCTGAGGAGACATCATGACCGAATCGAACCACCCTTCCGCGCAATCCATTCTCGTCCTGGGCGCAGGCGAGCTCGGCCTGCCGGTTTTGCGCAACCTTGCACGAGCGGCAAAGCGCTCGCCCGGCAGCACGATCAGCGTCCTGCTCAGGGCCTCGACGATCAACAGTCAGGTGCCGGAAAAGAAAGCCGAAATCGATGAACTGCGCAGTCTCGGCGTGCAGATGGTGGCGGCAGATCTGGTCAACGATTCAATCGACGAACTGGCCGAAGTCTTCGCACCGTTCGATACCGTCATTGGCTGCGCCGGCATGGTCGCTGGTCGCGAGACGCCGATGAAGCTGGCGACCGCCGCGCTCAAGTCCGGCATCAAACGCTACTTTCCCTGGCAGTTTGGCGTGGATTTCGAGGTGATCGGCCGGGGCAGTCCGCAGGATCTGTTCGACAGTCAGCTCGACGTGCGCGAACTGCTGCGCGCACAGGACAAAACCGAATGGGTGATCATCTCGACCGGCATGTTTACCAGCTTCCTGTTTGAGCCAGTATTTGAAGTCGTTGATTTCGACAACGACACCGTTAACGCCCTGGGCAGCCTGGACACCAGCGTGACGCTCACGACCCCGGACGACATCGGCAAGCTGACCGCAGAAATCGTTTTCTTCGAACCGCGTTTTCGCAACGAGATCGTGTACCTCTCGGGTGACACGCTGACCTATGGACAGGTCGCGGGCCTTCTCGAACGCGTGCTCGGACGCCCCTTCAAGCGTAACGTCTGGACAGTGCCGCACCTGATGCAGGAACTGGAAAAAGACCCCACTCACCACATCAAAAAATACCGCGCTGTATTCGCCCAAGGCCGAGGTGTGGCGTGGCCGATAGCGGGCACGTTCAATGAGCAGCGGGCGATTCATGTCACGACGGCTGAGCAGTGGGCACGGGAGAAACTTGGGTTGTCTGAATCTTGTAAAGCTTAATAGCATGTGGCCACTTTTCGGTATCATCTGCTTTTGAAAAGTCCGATGGTATCCAGGAGCAGTACATGAACGGGAATGGCAGATTTGGCTTGACGCTTTTGGCTGGAGCATTGGCACTGAGCGGTTGTACTTCACTGTTTCAGGGTAAACAGTATCAATTTCCCCGGCAGGATGAACCCTCGGCGACGGTCAGGCTTAAATATGAAAGCGGCACTAATCTCGACGCGATGACCTTCAGCGAATCGGGATGTTACGCGGGCTTCACGCCTTTGCCCTATACCGAGGGTTTTATCCAATCGCCGGTAGCTGCCGGCAAAGAGCTGGTTTTGACTTACCGGCAAACAGTTGGTGGAAAGTTTTGCCAGATACCCTTCTCTTTCACCCCTCAGGCTGGGGCCAGCTATACGTTGAAGTCGGGCTACTGGACTGAACCCAAGGCTGGCCTTCTCCCGATCTTCACCTTCAATCAACAATACTGCGGCCTGGGCGTAGTCAAAAAAATCGGATCTCAGGAAAGCATCGAACCCATCAAGCAACTGCGTATCAAAACCGCTTTTGCATGCCTCAGATTCGTCGAGTGAAAACAACGATCTGTCTCGCTCGGCGCCCAGTAAAGAACATCCGGGTCCATCATTCTGCGGTGGCCCTTTGTAACTGGGAGCCGACACTCGACAATACTTCGCTGGCGACCGTTTACTGGCTGGAAACACCCTGGCGCTTGGCATATTCCTGCGAGAGGCGCTGGGCGGTTTGTTGAGCATATTCAATACAGGGTTCAATTCTGCTTCGCACTCGAATCTCCTCGATAGCGGCTATATACGCACTCTCGGTCAGGCACTTTTCAACAAGGGCGCTCGCGAGCGGCAAAGACACTGCTGGCAACGCCGGAATAAATTCCCGGGCAAAATCGGCAGCACTGGCAAGCCGATTGGCATCGGTTGCAAAGGCCCACTCGCGCAGACTCACGTCATGCAGGTTGCCGCCTTGATCCCAGCCGTCGGCAAAACGGTCTGTTTTTCCGCAAGCGCCCAGTACGCCGCAAACCACTAAGACAAGCAATCCATTCAGCGTTTTCACGAACATCGGTACTCACTGTATTCAGACTGAAAAATGAAGAGCTGCAAATGATAGCAATATGATTGCATTTGCGTGCACAGAATCAGATCCGATGAAAAGATGCCACCTCTTACATCCGATGCTGCTCCAGCAAAAAATCCACAAACAACCGCACCCGCACCGGCATCGCCGCGCCGCCGACGAACACCGCATGAATCGGTTCCTCATCACCGGGGTTCCAGGTTTGCAGCAGCGCAATCAAATCCCCGCGCTGCAAGTCTTCCCTGACGGTGAACTCGCCAATCCGCGCAATGCCGGCGCCGAGTCTGGCGAACTGGGCCAGTGCTTCGCCGCTGCTGCATTCGATGTTGCCGCTGACTTTCAGCGAGAACTCCTTGCCGTCGCGGATAAACGGCCAGTTGGCTTCGGCGCGGCGGAAGTTGAAGCGCAGGCAGTTGTGCTTGAGCAGGTCTTCCGGTTCGAGAGGTGTGCCGTGGCGTTTCAGGTAGTCGGACGATGCGACCACGACTTGGCCGGTGTGGCCGAGCCGGCGTGCGGTCAACGGGCTGTCGGGCAGATGGCCGAAGCGTATGGCGACATCCGCCTGGCCAGCGAGGATGTCGACTACTTCGTCGCCGAGGCTGAGGTCGACGACGATGTTCGGGTAACGGGCGGTGAAGGCTGCGACCAACGGCACAATGGTCAGCCGTCCATGGCCAAGGGCGGCACTGACACGCAAGCGGCCCTTGGGTACGCCTTGATCGGTAATGGCGCCTTCCACTTCGTCCATGTCGGCCAGAATCCGCCGGGCACCGCGCAGGAACGCTTCGCCCTCGGCGGTAAATGTCAGCGCGCGGGTCGTGCGCAGCAACAGACGAGTGCCGAGTCGCTGTTCGGCGCGGGCGATGATCCGACTGACCGCCGAAGGCGTCAGCCCCAATGCACGCGCCGCTGCTGAGAGGCTGCCCTCCTGCGCCACAGTGACGAACACGCTCATTTCCCCTGATCTGCCGTTGAAGTCCATTCGTGCCTCTTACGCAAAGGTGATTGCCAAAATCGCCATCTACCGCCGGAAAACGATGGATCGTAGCATTGGCGGCATAGATGAGGAGACTTTCCATGCGTATCAATCCACCACTTGTTGCACTCGCTGTCGGCGCCTTCGGCATCGGCGTCACCGAGTTCGCGCCGATGGGCATGTTGCCCGGCATCGCTGCCGATCTCGGCGTTTCCATTCCCGCTGCGGGGTTGTTGGTCAGTGCCTACGCTTTGGGCGTGCTGCTCGGCGCACCGCTGATGACCCTGACCACCGGCAAGATCCCTCGGCGCTATCTGCTGATCGGGCTGATGGCGATTTTCACCCTGGGCAATCTGATGTCGGCGCTGGCCACCGATTACTCCAGCCTGATGGTCGCCCGGGTGATCACCTCGCTCAATCACGGTGCGTTCTTCGGGGTTGGCTCGGTGGTTGCCGCCAGCGTGGTCGCACCAGAGAAACGTGCCGGCGCCGTGGCGGCAATGTTCATGGGCCTGACGTTGGCGACTATCGGCGGTGTGCCGCTGGCGGCGTGGTTTGGTGAGCTGTTCGGCTGGCGCACGGCGTTCTGGGGCATTACCGGTCTCGGCGTGCTGACCATGATCGCCTTGTGGTTCGCCCTGCCCAATCTGAAAGCAGAGCAAGGCGCGGGTGCGCTGGCGGAAATACGTGTATTGGGCCGCGGTCCGGTGTTGGCCGCGCTGGCCCTGACCGTGGTCGGCTCGAGTGCGATGTTCACCGTGTTCACCTACATCGCGCCGATTCTCAGCAGCGAAACCCACGCCTCCGCCGCGTTCATCACCGCCATGCTGGTGTTGTTCGGAATCGGTTTGACCCTGGGCAACATGTGGGGTGGCAAGGCTGCCGACCGTTCGATCGACCGCACCCTGATCGTGTCGCTGAGCGCATTGATTGTGGTGTTGCTCGCATTCACTGTGCTGATGCGCTGGCCGCTGCCGGCCGCCGTGGCCATTCTGATCTGGGGTATCGCCAGCTTCGCTCTGGTGCCGCCGCTGCAGATGCGCGTGATGGAAGCGGCCAAGGACGCGCCGAATCTGGCTTCGGCGGTGAACATCGGTGCGTTCAATTTCGGCAACGCGATCGGCGCGGCGCTGGGTGGCGCGGTGATCAATGCCGGGCTGGGTTATCCAGCGATTTCCTTGGCCGGCGCGGCGATGGCTGGTCTGGGCCTGCTGATGGTGCTGACGTTCGCCTGGCGCTCCAGAGCCAGTGCCGCTGCGCTGGCGTAAGTCTTCGCAGCGCTACGCCCCGCCCTGCTGATACTCGCGGGGCGTGCAGCCGAACTCGCGACGGAACACCGTGTGCAGATATTGCGCAGACTTGAAGCCGCAGGCCTGGGCAATATCGGCAATCGCAGCATCGGTGTTCTTCAAACCGCTGGTAGCCGCCGCCAGTTTGAAACGCAGAATCTCGTCATGCACGCTGCAACCGCGCTCGGCGCGGAAATGCGCTTCCAGCGATGAGCGCGACACGCCGACATAGGCCGCCACTTGCGCGGTCTTGATGCCCTGGCAGGCATATTGGCGGATGAACAGCAGCGCTTGCATGACGTAGGGATTGCCCAGCGGTTGGTGCAGGCTCGACACCTGCACGTTGACCGCGTCCGGCGGAATCAGGATTTGCGTACCGGTGGACGGCATGCCGTGGAGCATCTGGTGCAGCAGTTGCGCGGCGGTGCGGCCCATGGTTTCGGTGCCCTGAATCACCGAACTCAGCGGCACACGCGTCAGGCTGCGGGTCAGCGGGTCATTGTCGATGCCGATCAGCGCGACCTGCTCGGGCACGGCGATGCCGGCGGTCAGGCAGGCTTGCAGCAACTGCCGGGCACGGGCGTCGCTGACGGCGATGATGCCGATCGGTTTCGGCAGGCTGTGCAGCCAGGCGATCAGTTGTTCCACGGCGCTGTCCCACAGCGGCGCGCTGGTGCCCATGCCGCGATAGATTTCCGCGTGCAGGCCATCGCGTTGCATCAGTTTGCGAAAGGCTTTTTCCCGCTCCTGCGCCCAGCGATTGGCTTGTGCCTCGGGCAGGCTGAAACAGGCAAAACGCTGCAACCCCGCCTCGACCAGATGCGAGTAAGCCAGCGTGATCAATGCGTTGTTGTCAGTGGCAACGTAGGGAATCGCTTTCGGATAGGCGCGCGCATCCTCGTAGGAACCGCCCACCGCCACCACCGGCAAATGAATGTCAGCCAGCGCCTCGCCGATCAGCGGATCGTCGAAGTCGGCAATGATCCCGTCACCCTGCCAGCGCTCGATGCCTTTCAGGCGGCAGAGAAAATCCTCTTCCAGAAACAAGTCCCAGGAAGCGCGGGTGCTGCTCAGGTAGTTGCCAATGCCGCTGATGATTCCACGGTCGTAGATCTTGCTGCCGTTGAACAACAGGGCGATGCGGTGCACGGGCGGTAGGCTTTTCATACAGGATCCGGATTTGGCGTCAAGCCATTCGCGAGCATCCTCGCTCCCACACGGTTTTGTGAATGACACGAATCAAATGTGGGAGCGAGCCTGCTCGCGAAAGCGGCCTCAAATTGTTTTTGTACTGTTCCGGGCCGCCGTGTCAGGGCAGCGATGGACACAGACTAGGCGCGAAGACGCAGAAGCTCAATACGCAAAATCGCACTCGCAGTTGAGGCTTTTCATAATCAGCGGGCACGGGGCCGTTGCTAGTATCGAGACACCGCCAAGAACAACAAGGACAAGGTCCATGCAGTACTTCCCCAATATCGAGCCGGTTCGCTACGAAGGCCCGAACAGTGATTCGCCCCTCGCTTTCCGCCACTACGACGCCGACAAACTGATCCTCGGCAAACCCATGCGCGAACACCTGCGCATGGCCGCCTGCTACTGGCACACCTTCGTCTGGCCCGGCTCCGATGTGTTCGGTGCCGGCACCTTCAAACGCCCTTGGCAACGCAGCGGCGAGCCGATGCAACTGGCCATCGGCAAAGCAGAAGCCGCGTTTGAGTTCTTCAGCAAACTGGGCATCGATTACTACTGCTTTCACGACACGGACGTCGCCCCCGAAGGCAACTCGCTGAAGGAGTACCGCGAACACTTCGCGCAAATGGTCGACCGCCTCGAACAGCATCAGGAACAAAGCGGCATCAAGTTGCTCTGGGGCACCGCCAACTGCTTCAGCAATCCGCGTTTCGCCGCCGGTGCCGCGAGCAATCCCGACCCGGAAGTGTTCGCCTGCGCCGCTGCGCAAGTGTTCAGCGCGATGAATGCGACCCATCGCCTCAGAGGCTCCAACTACGTGTTGTGGGGCGGTCGCGAAGGCTACGAAACCCTGCTCAATACCGACCTGAAACGCGAGCGCGAACAACTCGGGCGCTTCATGCGCATGGTCGTCGAGCACAAGCACAAGATCGGTTTCACCGGCGACCTGCTGATCGAACCCAAGCCACAGGAGCCCACCAAGCACCAGTACGATTACGACAGCGCCACGGTGTTCGGCTTTCTCCAGCAGTACGGCCTGGAGAAGGAAATCAAGGTCAACATCGAAGCCAACCACGCGACCCTGGCCGGCCACAGCTTTCATCACGAAATCGCCACCGCCGCCTCGCTGGGAATTTTCGGCAGCATCGACGCCAACCGTGGCGATCCGCAGAACGGCTGGGACACCGACCAGTTCCCCAACAGCGTCGAAGAAATGACCTTGGCGACCTATGAAATCCTCAAGGCCGGCGGTTTCAAGAATGGTGGTTTCAACTTCGACTCCAAGGTGCGCCGGCAGAGCCTCGACGAGATCGACCTGTTCCACGGCCACGTTGGCGCCATGGACGTTCTCGCCCTGTCGCTGGAACGCGCCGCTGCGATGGTTGAGAACGATCAACTGCAACTGCTCAAGGACCAACGCTACGCCGGCTGGCGTCAGCCGTTCGGGCAAGCGGTGATGGCGGGCGACTTCAATCTCGAGTCGCTGGCCGAGCACGCGTTTACCAACGAACTGAACCCGCAAGCCGTCAGTGGCCGTCAGGAAATGCTCGAAAACATCGTCAACCGTTACCTGTATCGCTGATCGCCAAAAGAGGCTGCCGACGCAACGACGCTGTGACAATTGCACGACAATTCTGTGCCTGCTGCGTCGGCAGATTCTCTACAGTTCTACCAGCCCGATTCATCGTCAGGCCGTGTCTTTCCAACAAAAATAAAAGGACGCACCACCATGAAGAACTTGAAACGTACGCTGTTGGCCAGTGCCCTGGCGTTGTTGGCCCTGCCGGTAATGGCCGACGCCACCCACCCGAAAATCGGTTTCTCCATTGACGATCTGCGTCTGGAACGCTGGTCGCGCGACCGCGATTACTTCGTCGCGGCGGCGGAAAAAATGGACGCCAAAGTCTTCGTGCAATCGGCGGACGCCAACGAGCAGAAGCAGATTTCGCAGATCGAAAACCTTATTTCTCGCGGCGTCGATGTAATCGTCATCGTGCCGTTCAACGCGACAGTGCTGACCAACGCCGTGGCCGAGGCGAAGAAAGCCGGGATCAAAGTGGTGTCTTATGACCGGCTGATTCTCAACGCCGATGTCGACGCCTACATTTCCTTCGATAACGAAAAGGTCGGCGAGATGCAGGCCGGCGGCGTGCTGAAAGCGGCGCCCAAAGGCAATTACTTCTTGCTGGGTGGTGCGCCGACCGACAACAACGCCAAAATCCTCCGCCAAGGCCAGATGAAAGTGCTGCAACCGGCCATCGACAAGGGCGATATCAAGATCGTCGGCCAGCAGTGGGTCAAGGAATGGAACCCGACCGAAGCGCTGAGCATCGTCGAAAACGCCCTGACCCGTAACAACAACAAAATCGACGGCATCGTCGCCTCCAACGACGCCACCGCCGGCGGCGCCATCCAGGCACTGGCCGCGCAACAACTGGCTGGCAAGGTGCCGATTTCCGGTCAGGACGCCGACCTCGCAGCAGTCAAACGCGTGATTGCCGGCACGCAAACCATGACCGTGTACAAACCGCTGAAACTCATCGCGTCCGAAGCGGCCAAGCTCTCGGTGCAACTGGCACGCAACGAGAAACCCGCCTACACCTCGCAGTACGACAACGGCAGCAAAAAGGTCGACACCATCCTGCTCACGCCAACCCCGTTGACCAAGGACAACATCGACTTGCTCGAACAGGATGGCTTCTACACCAAGGCGCAGATCGCCGGGCAGTGATCCGGCCATAAATCCTGGTCAGACCTGTGGGAGCGAGCCTGCTCGCGAAAGCGGAGTGTCAGTCAGCGATGCATTGCTTGAACTGACGCTTTCGCGAGCAGGCTCGCTCCCACAGGTCTCGTGGTGTGTGAGTCTTCGATATACGAGCCTTTTCCATGTCCGACTATCTGCTGCAAATGAACGGCATCGTCAAAACCTTCGGCGGTGTCAAAGCGCTGAACGGCATCGACATCAAGGTCCGCCCCGGTGAATGCGTGGGCCTGTGCGGCGAGAATGGTGCCGGCAAGTCGACGCTGATGAAGATCCTCTCGGCGGTCTATCCCCATGGCACCTGGGACGGCGAAATCCTCTGGGACGGACAACCGCTCCGGGCGCAATCGATCAGCGAAACCGAGGCCGCCGGCATCGTCATCATCCATCAGGAGCTGACGTTGGTTCCCGACCTGTCGGTGGCGGAAAACATCTTCATGGGCCATGAGCTGACGCTGCCCGGCGGGCGCATGAACTACCCGGCGATGATCCACCGCGCCGAAGCGTTGATGCGTGAATTGAAAGTGCCGGACATGAACGTGTCGCTGCCGGTTTCGCAGTACGGCGGCGGCTACCAGCAACTGGTGGAAATCGCCAAGGCGCTGAACAAACAGGCGCGTCTGCTGATCCTCGACGAGCCCTCCTCGGCCCTGAGCCGATCGGAAATCGAAGTGCTGCTCGACATCATCCGCGACCTCAAAGCCAAGGGCGTCGCCTGCGTCTACATCTCGCACAAACTCGATGAAGTCGCCGCCGTGTGCGACACCATTTCGGTGATCCGCGACGGCAAACACATCGCCACCACCGCCATGGCCGACATGGACATTCCGCAGATCATCACGCAAATGGTCGGCCGCGAAATGAGCAACCTTTATCCCAGCGAGCCACACGAGATTGGCGAGGTGATCTTCGAAGCGCGCCACATCACCTGCTACGACGTCGACAACCCCAAGCGCAAACGGGTCGACGACATTTCCTTCAGCCTCAAGCGCGGCGAAATTCTTGGCATTGCCGGGCTGGTCGGCGCCGGCAGGACCGAACTGGTCACCGCGCTGTTCGGCGCCTACCCCGGCCGCCACGAAGGCGAAGTCTGGCTGGACGGCCAGCCGATCGACACGCGCACGCCGCTGAAAGCGATCCGCGCCGGCCTGTGCCTGGTGCCTGAAGATCGCAAGCGCCAGGGCATCATTCCGGATCTCGGTGTCGGCCAGAACATCACCCTCGCCGTGCTCGAGAGTTATTCGAAAATGACCCGCATCGATGCTGAAGCCGAACTGGGCTGCATCGACCGGGAAATCTCCCGGCTGCATCTGAAGACCGCAAGTCCGTCCCTGCCGATCACCAGCCTGTCGGGCGGTAACCAGCAGAAAGCCGTGCTGGCGAAAATGCTGCTGGCCAAACCGCGCGTGCTGATTCTCGACGAGCCGACCCGAGGCGTGGATGTCGGCGCCAAGTATGAAATCTACAAGTTGATGGGCGCGCTGGCCGCCGAAGGCGTGTCGATCATCATGGTTTCGTCGGAACTGGCCGAAGTACTCGGCGTGTCCGACCGCGTGCTGGTGATCGGCGAAGGCCAGTTGCGCGGCGACTTCGTCAACCATGAGCTGACCCAGGAACAGGTACTCGCCGCCGCCCTCAGCCAGCCGGGCAGCCATAACAATAATGATCGGAAAACCGCGTAAATGAATCAGGTCAAACAACTGTTCACCCGCTACAAGATGCTCGCGCTGGTATTTGCCGTGGTGCTGATCTGGCTGTTCTTCAGCTGGCAGACCGAAGGCGGTTTCCTCACCCCGCGCAACCTTTCCAACCTGCTGCGGCAGATGTCGATCACCGGAATTCTGGCCTGCGGCATGGTGCTGGTGATCATCAGCGGCGAGATCGATTTGTCGGTGGGTTCATTGCTCGGCCTGCTCGGCGGCCTCGCGGCAATACTCGACGTGGTCTATCACATTCCGTTGCTGGCGAATCTGAGTCTGGTCGCCCTGTGCGGCCTGATGATCGGCCTCGCCAACGGCTACATGGCGGCGTACTTGCGCATCCCGTCCTTTATCGTCGGCCTGGGCGGCATGTTGGCGTTTCGCGGGATTCTGCTGGGGATCACCGGCGGCACCACCATCGCCCCGGTATCGCCGGAGCTGGTCTACGTCGGCCAGGGGTATCTGCCCCACGCGATCGGCACTGGCCTGGGTGTGCTGCTGTTTGTGCTGACGGTGTTCCTCACCTGGAAACAACGACGCAATCGCGCCCTGCATGGCCTGGCGGCGCATTCACTGGTGCGTGATGTTGTGCGCGTGCTGGTGATCGGCGCGGTGCTGGCCGGTTTCGTCCAGACCCTCAACAGCTATGACGGCATTCCCGTGCCGGTGCTGCTGTTGCTGATTCTGCTCGGCGTGTTCAGCTACGTCACCAGCCAGACCGTGTTCGGCCGCCGGGTCTATTCAGTCGGCAGCAACATGGAAGCCACGCGCCTGTCAGGCATCAATGTGCAGGCGGTCAAGCTGTGGATCTTCGGCATCATGGGCGTGATGTGCGCCCTCGCCGGCGTGGTCAACACCGCACGCCTCGCCGCCGGCTCACCCTCGGCCGGCAGCATGGGCGAACTCGACGCCATCGCCGCCTGCTTCATCGGCGGCACCTCCATGCGCGGCGGCTCCGGCACCGTCTACGGCGCCCTTCTCGGCGCGCTGGTGATCACCAGCCTGGACAACGGCATGTCCATGCTTGACGTCGATAGCTACTGGCAGATGATCGTCAAGGGCAGCATTCTGGTGTTGGCGGTCTGGGTGGATGTGAGTACGCGCACGGCGCGGCGTTGATCACCGCGAGCCTGGAGGGATCTGCTTCAAAAGGGAGCAAGAACGCAACCCGCTGCTACGCTACGTAACACAATATTATGGAATACCAGATACCAGTAAACGCTGCGTCAAGCGCTTGGTCCGCTCTGGCTCAATGGCTTCGAAGGCCTTGCAGAGCTTGGCCCGTATCTTGCTCCTCCAGTGCATATCGCGCTCAAGGTCTATGGCCATGCCTGCATCCTCCGCACAATTCGGCGACGCTCACACCCGCTCTTCAAGCGCGGTGTGTGCGTTGCCGTGCGCAGCCATGGCGCGTTACCTCCGTCGATTCCGCTCTTCGTCCTCCATCGTGCTGCCTCGGCTGCCATCCTGCGTGAGCGCAAAGCAAAACGGCTTCTGGCAGATAGTCAGGTAACACCTCCCGACGAGAGTCTCTCTCGATCTCTCGCAGTTTCCGCCTTGGCGGATCGCTGCGCACCGTCATTACCGAGTTTCCTGGTGAGTCCCTCCGGCTCGCCCGGCGCTCTGCATCCGGAACAAACCTGATGAACCAAAACACCGCCTTGCTTGTGATCGATATGCAAAAGGAAGATGGCTTCCCGCTCGAACGCTTCGATCAAGTGGTCGATAACGCCGCATCCCTGATCGATCGCGCTCGCCAGTTGCACATCCCGATTTTCTATACCCGCCACGTCAACGACGCTCCGGGCCGCGATCTGGCGCTGGGCGAACCGGTAGACGACCAAGGCAGGCCAACGACTTACCGCGCCGGCACATCTGCGATCGAGATCATTGATGCCCTGGCGCCTCGAGACGCTGACGTCGTCATCGATAAACGCCGCTACAGCGCCTTCCACGGCACCCGTTTGGCTCAGATGCTCAACCGCCGAGGCATCAAGCAACTGGTGGTCATCGGCGTGCTGACGGATGTGTGTGTCATGAGCAGTCTGTTCGACGCCTATCAGCACGACTTCCAGGTCAGCCTTGTCGCTGACGCCTGTAGTGCGACTACAGAGGGAGCGCATTACTCGGCACTGTTCATCCTGTCCAACTGGCTGTACGGGCTGGAGCTCTTTACCACCGAGCAGCTGTCGAGACGCTGGAACAACGAGCCGGCAACATCGCTTCGAACCGCAGAACCCGATCACCTCGCCTTCCAGCCAGATGAATTCCCACAAGTCGTAGCGCGCTTTCAACGCCGCCTCGTCGACGCCTGCTGAACGGAGAACAGACATGAAAGTTGAAAAACGCAGCATCGACTTTATCCCTGAGAGCGAGCGTCACGGTCGGCCACGTTCCCTGTTCTTCGTCTGGTTTGGTGCCAACGCCAACATCACCACGGTAGCGGCTGGAGTGTTGCCCATCAGCCTGGGACTCAATCTTTTCTGGAGTGCGCTATCGATCCTTATCGGTTCGCTGATTGGTGCAATCTTTATGGCTTCGCACTCCGCGCAGGGGCCGAGACTGGGTATTCCGCAGATGATCCAGAGCCGGGCACAATTCGGGGTTTTCGGCGCTATCGTCCCGCTGCTGTTCGTCATGCTTATTTACTTGGGCTTTTTCGTCAGCAACACGCTGTTGGCTGCTCAGGCGGTCAGCAACCTTAGCCCGTTGAGCACCGCTGGCAACATCGCTCTGCTGGGCGCGGCATGCTTCCTGGTCGCGCTGTTCGGCTACCAATTGATCCATCGCGTGCAGAAGGTGCTCTCGTTGGTTTCGATTGCCGTGTTCGGCATCGCCACCCTGCTCGCCCTCGCGCTGCCGATAGAGACCGGCCAATGGACCGCGCAGGGTTTCAATCTGGTCAGCTTCCTCGCCTCCGTCAGTATCGCGGTCACTTGGCAATTGTCCTACGCACCTTACGTGGCGGATTACTCTCGGTATTTGCCGAGCGACACATCCACCCGCCAAGTGTTCTGGTACAGCTACGCCGGTACCGTTATCGGCGGAAGCTGGATGATGTTGTTAGGCGCCGTGCTGGCCAAGGGCATGGTGGGGTTCTCCGATAACGTCGGGCTGCATCTTATAGGCCTGCTCGGAGGAGGCACGCTGTTGATGGTGGCATTCGTGCTTTACGGCCAGATCGCCATCAACGTGTTCAACCTGTATGGCGCTTTCATGTCGACGGTCACGATGATCGAGCCTTTCTCTGCGCTCAAAATCACCCCGTCTGTACGTGCGGGATTCCTGCTGATCATCTGCACGATCGCAACCGGTTTATGCACTTTGGCGCAGGACGACTTTCTGCAGTTCTTCCTGAATTTCATTTTTTTCATGAGCTACTTTCTGATCCCCTGGACGGCGATCAATCTTGTCGACTACTACGCGCTGCGCAAAGGCGTTTACCGGATTGCCGACATCTTCGATCCGGCAGGCATCTACGGTCGGGTGAACTGGACAGCAATCGCAGTATTCCTTTGCACCATTGCTCTGGAAATTCCGTTCATGAACACCTCCATGTACGTCGGGCCTGTTGCCACCAGCCTGCAAGGCGTAGACCTGGCGTGGGCCGTTGGCTTGCTGTTCCCTGCGTGCGCTTACTACGCCCTCATGCGCCGGCGCGGTTCGCTGTTGCTCAAGGCAACGGGAGTCTGACTGAGCAGAACAGATCTGCTTTCCAAAGCCCGGAAACAAGGGCTGAGGTCTGTCAGCGCAGACGTCAGCCCCTCTTCGAACCAGCCCGTCAGGGCATGCGCATCTCATACGCAGTGCCGGACCTTAACCATCTGTAATGCACGAACGTCTGCTAGGATCGCAATCACTGACGGAACAGGAGCACGGTGCGTGAGCAAGCACAATGCGAGCAGCGACAGCGTTTCCAAGGGCATAGTGCTGATCAGCGCTGCTGTCTTTCTGCTCTCCCTGGCCGATGCAGCGGTCAAATACTTCAGCACTCGCTTACCGCTCTGGCAGCTGTTTCTCTTGGTGTCTTGTCTATCGGTTCCCGCCCTTGGCGTCTGGCTCGGCAGACGCATCAGATCGGGCCGCCAAGGGATTACATCGCTGTACTGGGTGACCGTCCGGAGCATCCTGCTTTTGTTGATGTGGGTAACCTACTACGCGGCATTACCGCTGATTCCATTATCAGTCGCTGCCGTGGCGATCTACACGACGCCCCTGTTCATTGCGCTTTTTTCCACCCTTTATGGAGGTGAGCCGTTATCACTGCGTAGCTGGGTGGCGATAGGAACAGGCTTTGCGGGTGTCGCAACGGTGTTACGTCCAGGCTCGGACATCTTCGTTCTCGCAACGCTGCTGCCCGTCATCGCTGCTGTGTTCTACGCGCTTGCGATGGTAGTGACGCGCCGACACTGTCGCAGTGAACATCCACTGGTATTGGCCCTGGGATTGAATACCGCTTTCCTCGTCGCCGCCAGCATCGGCGGTATCGCTTCGCTGATGGTCAGTGACACGACTGCCACAAGTGCCGGTTTTCTACTCTCCCCATGGCAAACGCTTGATTGGCAAGTGACGCTGTTCATCTTCTGTTATGCCTGCGCTCTGGTCTTCATCAACACCGCTACCGCCAAGGCTTATCAAATCGCGCCTGCGGCACTGATCGGCACGTTTGATTACGCCTACCTGGTTTTTGCCTGTCTTTGGGGTTACGTGCTGTTCCACGAGGTCCCGGATATTTTTACATGGGCAGGAATGGCGTTGATTTTGATTGCCGGCTTGCTGGTCATCCGCGCCGAAAAAGATGGCCAGTAACTTCTCCTGTGAAAGTTGACCAGTCAGGCCTTCCGACAGTGTTTTGCCCTTTCTCGTCAATTCCCCGGCAAATCAGATATTTCTGCCTAGACTTGAACATGTCCCGGCACTTGAACGCGTTCAGCGCGTCGAGCGGTCATCACAATAAAAACAAGAGGAATCACCCAGATGCTCAGATCTCTGTTCAGCGCACTTGCCTGCGCTTTGGCGGTAAGCAGCATGAACCCGGCCATGGCGGCAGACCCGGTGATCATCAAGTTCTCGCATGTGGTCGCTGACCAGACGCCCAAGGGGCAAGGTGCGTTGCTGTTCAAGAAACTGGTCGAGGAACGCTTGCCGGGCAAGGTCAAGGTCGAGGTGTATCCCAACTCCTCGCTCTTTGGTGATGGCAAGGAAATGGAAGCGCTGTTGCTCGGCGATGTGCAGATGATTGCGCCGTCGCTGGCCAAGTTCGAGCAGTACACCAAGACCGTGCAGCTGTTCGACCTGCCCTTCCTCTTCAATGACATCAACGCTGTCGACCGTTTTCAACTGAGCCCGCAGGGTCAGGGCCTGCTCAAATCCATGGAAAGCAAAAACATCACCGGCCTGGCTTATTGGCACAACGGCATGAAACAACTGTCGGCCAACAAGCCACTGCGTGTGCCCGCTGATGCGCGCGGCCTGAAGTTCCGCGTGCAGGCCTCGGCGGTGCTGGAAGAGCAGTTCAAGGCGGTGCGCGCCAATCCGCGCAAGATGAGTTTTGCCGAGGTTTATCAAGGCCTGCAGACCGGTGTGGTCAACGGGGCGGAGAATCCTTACTCGAACATCTACAGCCAGAAGATGCATGAAGTGCAGAAATACATCACCGAATCCAACCACGGTGTACTGGACTACATGCTGATCACCAACACCAAATTCTGGAACGGCCTGCCACCCGACGTGCGCAGCGAACTGGACAAGATTGTCGTGGAAGTCACCACTCACGTGAACAAGGAAGCCCAGCAACTGAACGAGGGTGACAAGCAACGCATCCTTGCCGCCAAAACCACGGAAATCATCACGCTTACGCCAGAAGAACGTGCGCAATGGCGCGATGCGATGAAACCGGTCTGGAAGAAGTTCGAAGGCGAAATCGGCCCTGAGTTGATCTCTGCTGCCGAAGCCGCAAACCAGGCGCAATAATCGCAAGGCAGGCGCCGCCAAGTCGGCGCCTGCCCGTCTTCACTCGACGTGAGATGCCATCCATGAAAGCGCTTCGGCGAATCTGGGAACACTTCGAGGAAGGCTTCATCGTCTTCCTTCTGGCGGCCATGACCCTCGTCACGTTTGTCTACGTGATCCTCAATAACTTCTACAGTCAGTTTTACTGGCTCGCCGATCATTGGCCGGCAGCGAGTGTCCCGCTGTTCGCCGTGGGCGATCAGATCATGGGCATGGCGCAGGCCATGACCTGGAGCACAGCCCTGACCAAAGCGCTGTTCGGCTGGCTGATTTTTTTCGGCCTGGCTTATGGCGTGCGTACCGCCGGGCATATCGGTGTCGACGCACTGGTCAAACTGGCACGCAGATCGGTGCAGCGCTACATCGGCATCCTCGCCTGCCTCTGCTGCCTGGCCTACGCGGGACTGCTCGGCGTCGCCAGCTTCGAATGGATTGAAACCTTGATGAACGCCGGTATCGGCGCCGAGGATCTCGGCCATTTCGGCGTCATGCAATGGCATGTCGGGTTGATCGTGCCGCTGGGCTTCGCGCTGGTGTTCATCCGCTTCGCTGAAATTCTCCTGCGCATCCTGCTCAACCGTCAGACCGGCCTCGGGCTGGCCGATGAAGCGGCCGACGCGCTGAAACTAGCCGAACACGAGGATGACAAGCCATGACCATCGCCTTCCTGTTCGTGGCCCTGTTCGCCTTGATGTTCATCGGCGTGCCGATCGCCATTTCACTGGGGCTGGCCGGCTCCCTGACGATCATTTTCTTCAGTCCCGACTCGGTGCGCTCGCTGGCGATCAAACTGTTCGAGACCTCGGAACACTACACGCTGCTGGCCATTCCGTTCTTCCTGCTGGCCGGGGCCTTCATGACCACCGGTGGCGTCGCCCGCCGGCTGATCGACTTCGCCAACGCCTGTGTCGGGCATATTCGCGGCGGCCTGGCCATTGCGGCGGTGCTGGCCTGCATGCTGTTTGCCGCACTCTCCGGTTCAAGTCCCGCCACGGTCGCTGCGGTGGGCTCGATTGCGATTGCCGGAATGGTCCGCTCCGGCTACCCGCAGGCCTTCGGCGCCGGGATCATCTGCAACGCCGGTACGCTGGGCATCCTGATCCCGCCGTCGATTGTGATGGTGGTTTACGCCGCCGCGACAGAAACCTCCGTGGGCAAGCTGTTCATGGCCGGCGTGGTGCCTGGCCTGCTGCTGGGCACCGCTTTGATGGTGGCGATCTACATCGTCGCGGTGAAGAAAAATCTCCCCGCCTTGCCGCGTGCAACGCTTCGCGAGTTTCTGAGCACGGCACGCAAGGCAATCTGGGGCCTGTTGCTGATGGTGATCATCCTCGGCGGCATCTATTCGGGCATGTTCACCCCGACCGAAGCTGCCGCAGTGGCAGCCGTCTATTCGGCCTTCATCGCTTTGTTCGTCTACAAGGATCTGACCTTTCGCGAGACCCCCAAGGTTCTGCTCGACTCGGCCAAGCTGAGCATCATGCTGATGTTCATCATTGCCAACGCCATGCTGTTCGCCCACGTGCTGACCACCGAACAGTTACCTCAACAAATCACTGCCTGGGTGATCGACGCCGGCCTGACGCCGGTGACGTTCCTGCTGGTGGTCAACATTGTGCTGTTGATTGCCGGCGCGTTCATGGAACCGTCAGCGATCATCCTGATCCTGGCGCCCATCCTTTTCCCTATCGCGATGAAACTGGGCATCGATCCGATTCACCTCGGCATCATCATGGTGGTCAACCTTGAGATCGGCCTGATCACGCCACCGGTGGGCCTGAACCTGTTCGTGACCTCGGCGGTAACCGGCATGTCCTTGCCCGCCACGGTTAAAGCCGCGATGCCCTGGTTGTCGATTCTGCTGTTGTTCCTGATCCTGATTACCTACGTACCCTGGATCTCACTGGTGCTGCCGAACTGGCTGGGGATGAACTGAAGTGGCGATCACGTTCAGCCGGGATCGACTAAAGTGCAATCACTCTGCTTAAAACCATAACAAGACGGAGAAGTGCTCCCATGCGAGTCAAAACACGCTTTGCCCTGCTGGCCGCCGCCACGCTGACCCTTAGCAGTGCTGCGCAGGCGGCGCCCGTGTTCATCAATATCCTCACCGGCGGAACCAGCGGGGTTTACTACCCGATCGGGGTCGGCCTGTCGCAAATCTACAGCGACGGCATTGCCGGCTCGAAGACATCGGTGCAGGCCACTAAAGCGTCGGTAGAAAACCTCAACCTGCTACAGGCCGGTCGCGGCGAATTGGCCCTGGCTTTGGGCGACTCAGTCGCCGACGCCAAAAACGGCGTGGAAGACGCCGGTTTCAAAGCACCACTGACCAAATTGCGCGCCTTGGGCGGCGCCTATCCCAATTACATTCAAATCGTCGCCAGCCAGGAGTCGGGGATCAAAACCCTCGCCGATCTCAAGGGCAAGACCATTTCGGTCGGTGCGCCCAAATCCGGCACCGAATTGAATGCGCGGGCGATATTCAAAGCGGCCGGCCTGACCTACGAGGACATGGGCAAGGTGCAATATCTGCCGTTTGCCGAATCGGTGGAATTGATCAAGAACCGGCAATTGGATGCCACCCTGCAATCGTCGGGGCTGGGCATGGCCGCCATCCGTGACCTGGCTTCGGTGATGCCGCTGAACTACGTGGCTATCCCGAGCGAAGTGGTGGCAAAAATCGGCAATCCGGCCTATCAGAGCGCAATGATCCCGGCCAACACCTACGACGGACAGGCCGAAGCCGTGCCTACCGTGGCAATCACCAATATTCTGGTGACCCGCGCCGACCTGCCGGATGACGTCGTCTATGGCATGACCCGCCTGCTGTTCGACAACCTGACGCGCCTGGGCAACTCCCATTCGGCGGCCAAGGACATCAAGCTGGAAGCGGCTGCGAAAAACCTGCCGATCGCGCTGCACCCCGGCGCCGAACGCTACTACAAGGAAAAAGGCGCGTTATAAGCGCTTGTGCGCAGTGGCGTGACGGCCACTGCAGCGTCGATTCCTTTGTGTGGTCATGAGGAAGGCAGCCAATGAGTGACGAGCATCACGGTATTTCCGCGAACCCACGGGACTGGCCGAAAACCCTGTTTTACGTAGCGTTGCTGTTCTCGATTTTCCAGATCGTCACCGCAGCCTTCTCACCTCTCTCCAGCCAGGTGCTGCGTGCGGTGCACGTCGGCTTCCTGCTGTGGGTGGTGTTTCTCAGTTATCCCGCACGCGGCACAGACCGTCCGTGGCAACCGCTGGCGTGGCTGCTGAGCCTGGCCGCTATCGCTACCGCGCTGTATCAATGGGTGTTCGAGGCCGACCTGATCCAGCGTTCCGGTGATCTGACGTCGGCCGATCTGGTTATCGGCATCGTGTTGATTGCTCTGGTATTCGAAGCCGCGCGACGGGTGATGGGCATCGCGCTGCCGGTGATTTGCGGGTTGTTCCTGGCGTACGGCCTGTTCGGGGAATACCTGCCAGGCGAACTGGCCCATCGCGGCTACGGTTTCGACCAGATCATCAACCAGCTGTCCTTCGGCACCGAAGGGTTGTACGGCACGCCGACCTACGTATCGGCGACCTACATTTTCCTGTTCATCCTGTTTGGCGCTTTCCTCGAGCAGGCCGGCATGATCAAGCTGTTCACCGACTTCGCCATGGGCTTGTTCGGTCACAAGCTGGGAGGCCCGGCAAAAGTGGCCGTGGCCTCGTCGGCGTTGATGGGGACGATCACCGGCTCCGGGATCGCCAACGTCGTGACCACCGGGCAATTCACCATTCCGCTGATGAAGCGCTTTGGCTATCGCGCCGCGTTCGCCGGCGGCGTGGAAGCCACCTCCAGCATGGGCAGCCAGATCATGCCTCCAGTGATGGGCGCGGTCGCCTTCATCATGGCTGAAACCATCAATGTGCCCTTCGTCGAGATCGCCAAGGCGGCGCTGATTCCGGCCCTGCTGTATTTCGGTTCGGTGTTCTGGATGGTCCATCTGGAAGCCAAGCGCTCCAACCTCAAGGGCTTGCCCAAAGACCAATGCCCCAGCGCATGGGGCGCGGTGAAAACCAGCTGGTATTTGCTGATTCCTCTGCTGGTTCTGGTTTACCTGCTGTTTTCCGGGCGCACACCGCTGTTCTCGGGCATGGTCGGCCTGGCATTGACCGCCATCGTGATTCTCGGCTCGGCGATCATTTTCAGGGTGCACAGCTTTGGCCTGCGTTGTGCTTTCTGGATTGCCCTGGGCGTGCTCTGCACAGGTTTTTTCCAGCTCGGCATCGCGGTGATTTTTGCGGTCATTGCCGTCCTGGTGCTGGTCTGCGCTTTCATCAAGGGCGGTCGTGAAACACTGCTGATCTGCCTGCGCGCGCTGGTCGAGGGCGCCCGCCACGCGGTACCGGTGGGCATCGCCTGCGCACTGGTCGGTGTCATTATCGGCATCGTTTCGCTCACCGGCGTCGCTTCGACGTTCGCTGGCTACATTCTCGCCATCGGCCGCGACAACCTGCTGCTGTCGCTGATCCTGACGATGATCACCTGCCTGGTGCTGGGGATGGGCATTCCGACCATTCCCAACTACATCATCACCAGCTCGATCGCAGCGCCCGCCCTGCTGGAGCTGGGCGTGCCACTGATCGTGTCGCACATGTTCGTGTTCTACTTCGGCATCCTCGCCGACCTGACCCCGCCGGTCGCCCTCGCCTGCTTTGCCGCCGCACCGATCGCCAAGGAAAGCGGCTTCAAGATCAGCCTGTGGGCCGTGCGCATTGCGCTGGCAGGTTTCGTCATCCCGTTCATGGCGGTCTACAACCCGGCCCTGATGCTGCAAGGCGACAACTTGTGGGCGACTGCCTACATGCTGATCAAGACTCTTCTGGCGGTTGGTCTGTGGGGCATGGCGTCTACCGGTTTTCTACAACAGAAAATGCTGCTTTGGGAACGAGTGCTCAGTCTCGGCGCCGGCGCCCTGTTGATCGTGGCACTGCCGGTGACCGATGAAATCGGCTTCGCACTCGGGATTCTGGTCATCGTGCAACACCTCTGGCGCTCACGGCGCGCAGCAGCGGTCAATGCATGATCGGCTTGTGCCTGGGTCTGGCCGGCAGCATTTGGGCCCAGTTGCCGGTAACGAATTTCACCTTGGCATGGAACCACAGCATCGAAAAAATCCGTTGGGAAGAAGACTACAGCGTCACGGCCCAAGGCCTGGTTCTGCAGGAGGCCAGGGTTCGCGGCAACGGCGCTGGCATGGAGATACCCGACGATGCTCGGCTGGAGAACGGCAGTTGGCATTTCCGACGCCACTTGCCGCCGCTGCAACCACTGCAATTGGGCCGAACCCCGCAGGCCGGCGATTACCAGTTATGCATGGACGGCAAGTGCGAATTGGTCAGCCGATGGGTTGGGCCGGCTAGTATCAGCCAGCCGTTTTTGCAGTTGTGGAGTTGCGAAATGACCACGCTATCGGCATCGCATGATGGTTAGCCAGGAAACCGTGGCGAGCTGTCGCCAACATCGCCACGTTGCGCGGATTACTTGTGCGCCAGCAGCGCCTTGCGTGCAGCCTTGGCGTGTTTCATGGCAGCGATTTCCCGCTCGCACGCTTCGACATCGAAGGAGTTGTCCCACTTGGCAATGGCGATGGTGCCGATGCCGTTGCCAATCAGGTTGGTCACCGCTCGCGCCTCGTTGAGGAAGCGGTCGATGCCCAACAGCAACACCAGGCCCACCAGAGGTATCGAGTGAATGGTGGTGAGGGTCGCCGCCAGGGTCACGAACCCTGCTCCCGCCACACCGGCCGAGCCCTTGGAGGTCAGCAGGAACACGCCGAGCAGGATCATTTGATCCATGAACGTCAGCGGCGTGTTGGTCGCCTGGGCAATGAAGATCGCCGCCATGGTCAGGTAGATGCAGGTGCCGTCCGCGTTGAAGGTATAGCCCGTCGGCAGGACCATGCCGACCACGGATTTCTTGCAGCCGAGCTTCTCCAGTTTGACCATCATTCGCGGCAGTACCGCTTCGGTCGAGCAGGTGCCCAGCGTGATCAGGATTTCATCCTTGAAGTAGCGCAGAAACTGCATCAGCGGCATGCCCGACCATCGCGCCACCGCGCCCAGTACGACGACGATGAAAATCAGCGTGGTGATGTACAGCGCGACCAGCAACTGCCCCAGCGACAGCAAGGTGCCGATGCCGTATTTGCCGATGGTGAATGCCATGCCGGCCCCCGCACCCAGCGGCGCCAGACGCATGACCATCGCGACGATTTTGAACAGACCTTGCAGGAACAGATCGATGGTGTTGATCAGCGGTTTGCTGGTTTCGCCCATTTGCACCAAGGCGACGCCCATCAGCACCGACAACAGAATCACTTGCAGCATGACGCCATTGGAGAAAGCGCCGAGAAAGGTATGCGGGATGATATTGAGGAAGAACTCGACCAGACCGCCCTGCTCACTCGCCGCCTGGCTGTATTTGTTGACAGCACTGCCATCGAGGGTACTGGCGTTGATGTTCATGCCGGCGCCGGGCTTGACCACGTTGACTACGATCAGGCCGACCACCAGAGCGATGGTGGAAAGAATCTCGAAGTAGATCAGCGCTTTCACACCGATGCGGCCGACCTCCTTGATACTACCCATCTTGGCGATACCGACCACTACCGTGCCGAAAATGATCGGCGCCAGGAGCATCTTGATCAGCTTGATGAAACCGTCGGCAAACGGCTGGAGCTTGGCGCCGATGTCGGGCACGAAGTAACCGATGGCAGCGCCGATGACGATGCCGATCAGCACTTGCACATAGAGCTGGCTGTACCAGCGCGATTTTGAAGTTTCCACGGAAGCACCTCATTTTATTGTTGTGGTGGGCATGTGGCTTTGGCGTCGCGGACGACGCCTGAAGCTGCGGCCTCAGAAATCGAGGCCGCAGATGAAACTGAATCAGCCCTCGCCCAATTCACGCATGACGGCATACAGCGCAGATTTGGCTTCGAAGCCGACCCCCGGAATATCCGGCAGCCCGACGTAGCCGTTTTCCACGCGGATGCCATCGGCAAACCCGCCGAATGGCTGGAACACGTCCGGATACGATTCGTTGCCGCCCAGGTGCAGACCGGCAGCGATGTTCAGCGACATCTGGTGACCACCATGCGGCACCACGCGGCGCGAGGACCAACCCAGCTCTTCCATCACTTTCAGGGTGCGCATGTACTCGACGAGTCCGTAGGACAGCGCACAGTCGAATTGCAGGTAATCTCGGTCAGGGCGCATGCCGCCGTGGCGCAACAGGTTGCGGGCGTCCTGGTGAGAGAACAGGTTTTCCCCAGTGGCCATCGGCAGTTCGTAGTGATTGGCCAGCTCGGCCTGGAGCGCATAATCCAGCGGGTCGCCGACTTCTTCGTACCAGAACAGGTTGTACTTCTTGATCGCTTCGGCGTAGGCGATACCGGTCTGCAGATCGAAGCGGCCGTTGGCGTCGACCGCCAGGCGCTGGCCGTCGCCCACCACTTCGAGCACCGCCTCAATGCGGCGGATATCTTCGTCCAGCGGCACCGCGCCAATCTTCATCTTGACCACGTCGTAGCCACGATCCAGATAGCTCTGCATTTCGGCCTTGAGCTTGGTCTGGTCCTTGCCCGGATAGTAATAACCACCCGCCGCATACACCCAGACTTTGTCATCGGCGACGCCGTTGCGATAACGATCGGCGAGCAGGCGATACAGCGGTTTGCCTTCGATCTTCGCCACCGCATCCCACACCGCCATATCGATGGTGCCGACCGCTACCGAACGCTCGCCGTGCCCGCCCGGTTTTTCGTTGGTCATCAGGGTTTTCCAGATGGCGAACGGATCGAGGTTATTGTTCTCGTGATCGATCAGGGTCTCCGGGTCGGCCTCGGTGATTCGCGCCAGAAAACGATCGCGCATCAACGCGCCCTGGCCGTAGCGACCGTTGGAGTTGAAGCCGTAACCGATGACCGGTTTGCCGTCGCGGATCACGTCGGTAATGACCGCGACGATCGAGCAGGTCATCTTCGAAAAATCGATGTAGGCATTGGCGATCGGGGAAGCGATGGAGACGGTTTTTTCACGGATATCGACGATACGCATGACGGGTTCCTCTTGTTGTGGTGACCCAACGTTATGCGTTGCGACGACACCCGCCCAATGCTATTAATGCCGCGCCCTATGCACAGGAGGCATTGCCCTTGGAACTGGTTTGGCTTGAGGATTTTTCAGCGCTGGCCGAGTACGGCAGCTTTGTCCGGGCCGCCGAAGCGCGCCATGTGACGCAGCCGGCGTTCAGTCGCCGAGTGCGCTCGCTGGAGAACTGGATGGGGGTGGAGTTGTTCGTGCGCACCCCGCAAGGCGCGACGCTGACCGAGGCCGGCCGGCAGATTCTGCCCAGTGCGCAGGAAGCGGCCAGACGCCTTTACCGCATGCGCTCCGAGGCGCAGGAAGTGGCGGGCATGGCGGCGAAAACCCTGCAGTTTGCCGCCACTCATTCGCTGTCATTCACCTTCTTCCCACGCTGGTTGCGCAGCGCCGAGAATGGCGCGCCAATCGACGCGGTTCGCCTGCACTCCGACAGCATGGCCGTGTGCGAACAGATGTTGATTCATGGCCAGGTGCAGTTCCTGCTGTGCCATCGTCATCCTGACGTTCCGCCGTTGCTGGCGCCTGATCAGTTCATTGGCAAGAAGGTCGGCGAAGACGTGCTCGTGCCGCTGGCAAGTGCTTCAGCCCAGTTCGACACTTCCCCTGAAACCCTGCCCTATCTGGCCTATACCCACGAATCCGGTCTGGGCCGAATCGTCGCCCACAGGCTGCACGGCAAGGCCGATTATCTGCATTTGAAACCGCTGTTCAGCAGCCATCTGGCGGCAGTGCTGATGTCGATGGCGCTGGAAAGCAAAGGCGTGGCCTGGCTGCCGAAAAGCCTGACCGAGCAGGAAATGGCCGACGGGCGCCTGGTCAGGGCGCTGGATGAAAGCTGGGACATTCCATTGGAAATCCATCTGACTCGCCCGACGGCACCGATCAGTCATTCGGCCGAGGAATTCTGGGCGAAGCTGGGTGGGTGATGTTGACTCAGGCTAGCGTGAGGGGCTTTCGACTGTTGAGCTTTTTATTTCCAGTCATGCCACGGTCAGCCCCGTCCACTGCTCCGAAACCGCCCAAAGTCGCTCAGCCAGTTCAGCATCCGCCGCCCATTGCGCAACGCCCTTGCGGCCCGCTTCAGGTTGATTGATCGGCGCAACATTGCAGTCTTCGCAATACACGCCACCCAAATCCGCAAGCGCCGCGCTGGTCGCACACCACAACCCCGTCGCGGCGCCCTGCTCCAGCGTTTTCAGCCCGTTGTGGGCATCCAGCCGTGGCCGGCCCTGCTCGTCCAGGGCATCGAATGCGGCGAGTTCCGCCGTGCTCAAGTGCCGTGCCAGATCCGTCAGAATCTGCCCCGGATGCAATGAGAACGCACGAACGCCATGACTGCGTCCGCGCCGATCCAGCGCGATGGCAAACAAGGCATTGGCTGTTTTCGACTGACCATACGCGACCCATTTGTCATACGGCCGTTGCGAGAAATCAATGTCGTCAAAGTCCAGCCCGGCAATCTGATGCCCGCGCGAGGACACTGACAGCACCCGCGCCTGCCCAGCCTTGGCCAGCGCCGGCCAGAGGCCGCAGGTCAGGCGATAGTGGCCCAAGTGATTGGTCGCGAACTGGCTTTCATGGCCATCGGCATCGCGCAGCAACGGCGCGGCCATGACTCCGGCGCAGTTGATCAGCAATGACACTGGCTGCCCCGCGCTGACCACGCTTTGGCTGAACGCCGCCACCGATTCAGCCTGCATCAGGTCCATGGGCGTCACGCGGACACCTTCAACACCGGCCAATGCCACCTCTGCCCGCGCCGTATCTCTGGCCGGCACGATGACTTGCGCGCCCGCCGCCGCGAGGCTTTTCACCGTCAGCAGACCCAGGCCGGAATAGCCGCCGGAGACCACAGCGAGCTGCCCGCGCAGATCGATGCCGGCCATGACTTCAGCCGCTGTGCTCGCGGCGTTGAACGGTGATTCCACAGGTTGTTGGAGCGTAGTCATGAGCGTTAATCCTGAGTGAGCTATCGAAGGTCTTCATTCTTGGCTAAGCTCTACGGACGAACCAGTCTTATAAATCCAGGTTTCTGTCGTGATCATCCAAAATCCTGCTGGCGATCCGCTTTCTGCCGTATTGGCGCTCTCGGAACTGCGCGCAGCCTGCTCGGTTCGGCTACAGGCTGGCGGCGTGTGGGCGCTGCGTTTTCAACCCATCGAACTGAAATTCAACGTGGTGCGACGAGGCGAATGCTGGTTGCGCATGCAGCGCTTGCCGGCGCAGTTGCTGCGGGCCGGCGACTGTTTTGTGGTGTCGCGCACGCCGTTCATTCTGGCCAGCGGCGCCGACGTCGAGGCGGTGAATGCAGCGGATGTTTTCGCCCATGACGGCGCCTCGGCGACCTTTGGCGTCGGCGAGGAAGTCGAGCTGCTGGGAGGCAGCGTGTCGCTCTCAGGTCCAGGCGCAACAGAGCTGCTCGATGTGCTGCCCGCCTCGCTGATCATTCGTGCCGAAACCGCAGGCGCCTCGTCGTTCGGTTGGCTGCTTGATGAACTGGGCCGCGAGTGGCCATCACATCAGGCCGGCTCGCAGGCGATGTGCAACGACCTGCTGCGGCTGATCTTCATCCATGCGCTGCGCCATCACATAAACAGCGCGGATGCCGAACAACTGGCCTGGCTGGGCGGGCTGCGGGAACCGGCGCTTGCCGGCGTCTTGCGCGCCGTTCACGGTGCTCCGGAAAAGCCCTGGCGACTCACGCAAATGGCCGAGATTGCCTGCATGTCGCGCTCCGGTTTCGCTGCGCTGTTCAAGACACGCATGGGTCTGGCGCCGGTCGAATACGCCACGCGCTGGCGGATGCGCGTGGCCGCGTTTCGCTTGCGCAATGGTCGGGACACTGTGGCGACTGTCGCCGCTTCACTGGGCTATCTGTCCGACGCGGCGTTTGGCGCTGCCTTCCGCCGAGTCCACGGAATATCGCCGGGGCAATACCGGCGCGACCCACTCCTGTAGCCCAACGATCGAGGTTATGATCGCGCCAACCGCCGCCAAGGACATCCGCCGATGCCTGCCATGAAAACCCGCCCTAGCCCCGCGCCACTGCTCAAGCCCGACGAAACTGTGGTGCTGTTCGACGGCGTGTGCAAACTGTGCAACGGCTGGGCGCGCTTTCTGATTCGCCATGACCGCCAGCGCCGTGTGCGGCTGGCGGCGGTGCAATCGCCCGAGGGCCAGGCCTTGCTGGCATGGGCCGGTCTGCCGCTGGATGAGTTCGACACCATGGCGGTGATTCGCGACCGGCATTACTGGGAGCGCTCGGATGCATTCCTGGAAGTGGTCGGGCAACTGCCGGGACGCTGGCAGCCGCTGAAACTGCTGCGAGTCTTCCCGCGCGGCCTGCGCGATTGGGCTTACGATCGCATTGCGCTAAATCGCTATCGACTGTTCGGCAGGTACGACACTTGCCTGCTACCAACAGCGGATCACGAAAGCCGTTTTCTAAAGGCCCACGGCTGACCCGAGCAGTTGCAGCGGCGTCATCTTCGTCACCATCATCAGCACGATGACAAACATCCCGGCGAACCCGGCAATGCCCATCCAGAACCACCAGCGGTAAGTGCTCGCGTAGCGATCATCCAGCGACTGGCCAGCCTCGCCCGCGCTCAGCGCCATGCTCTGCAAACGCTTTTGCAATACCAGCACCGGCAGCCACAACGCGCCCACACAGAAGAAAATGATCAGCGAAGTCAGCAGCCATTCAGTGCTCATCGAAAGCCCGGAAAGCCGCATCAGCAGATAGCCAGTGATGACCTGCACGAACCCGGCGGGCGTGGTGATCCACGTATCGAAACGCACGACCATCCGCGCGACATGGGCGATCACTTGCGGGTTGCGGGTGCGGCTGGCGGCGATCAGGTACAGATAGGAGCCCATGCCGAAACCAAAGAGGAAAATCGCTGCGATCACATGCAAATACTTCAGACAGAGATAGAGCATCTCAACGCTGCCCATCGGAGAATTGAACCGACAGGCTCAAGTTGGCCGGATCGTTGATTGCTGCCAGATATTCCTCGACGCTGATTTCGCCAACACACGGCCGCGCGCCAGATTGCGGCACGTAACCCCGAGCCATTTTTGTAGCAAGGGCGACGGCGGCGCAGCTGGGGATTTCCGGGCCTTTGTCATTCAGTGCGGTGAGTTGAGCGGTCATGCTCAGCGGCTGGCCATCGACAGCAATGCCGCGAACATCGATGTACATCGCGCTTTTGCCATCACCGAAGCGTTCGAACCCGGTGCCCAGTCGATGCAAGCGCGCCGCCCAGCGCACGTGATCGCGCACCACACCGAAGCGCAAGGCTTGCGCCAGCACGGCATTGGCGACGCCGCCGAGCTTCAGGCCGGCGCCAGCCTTGAAGCGCAGCGTCTGTGCGCCATAGCGGCGAGCGAAAATATCCATGTCCGGCACATCGACATTGGCCAGCACCCGCGTGCCCAGTTGCGGCATGCTGCGCAGGGTCAGATCGAGCCAGCCCAGTACTTCGTGTACCTGGCCGTTCTTCAATTGTTTGATCGGCTTACCGGCATAGGCGAGCACGCCCTCGACCGTGGACAGCCCCGGCATTTTCGCCGAGGAAGAAATGCCATGCTCGATCGAGTCGATTCGCGCAAAACGCTGGCGCTGCTGATCGATGATTGCTGAAGACAAGGTCGGCACTGAACTGCAACCACTGAGCACCGCCACACCAGCCTCCTTGGCGCGGGCGTCGAGCACATGAATGCCGTTGACGAAGGTGCGGCAGTCAGACAGATCGCAGTAATTGACCCCGGCACTGATGCAGCTTTCAGCCACTGCGTAGGATTGCCCCTGAAACGGCCCGCCGGTGTGCACCACCAACTGAACATTCAACTCTCGCAACGCCGCTTGAAAACCTGCGCCCATTGCATCACCGCACCACCCTTCACAAGCTCGGCCCGATTGCGCTTGCAGCTCAGCGACCTTGCCCTGCAACTTGCGCGCATCGCGGCCCGACAGCAGCAGTTCAATCTCTGGCATGAGCGCCAGATGCCGACAAACGATACTGCCGAAATTGCCGTAACCACCGACAACCATCACCCTGAATGCCATTGCCCTTTCCCTGTTTCAGCCCAAACGTGTGGCGCAGAGGATATAGGGCGCAGCCGCAATGAGACATTTATTTTGCAACGGGTATCACGGCGTCCGCTTGTCCCGGGCAAAAAGAATGAACCCAACGCCCCTCTCGTCGCCTAACGCACAGACCATCAGGAGGTAAGCCTATGCAAATCGAAACCGTGTGGATCGTATTGGCGGTCATTCTCGTGCTGATCGAGCTTTGGGCCATCAACCGGGTGCGTAAAAGCGAGGGAAAATCGAGCAATAAAGGCGTGTGGATCGTGCTGATCGTGTTCGTGCCGCTGTTCGGCCTGATCGCCTGGGCGTTGGCGGGGCCCAAGCATATCGGGCGCGTTTCGCCATCCCAGGCTAACCGGTGAAGCGCCGGCCCTGGCCCTTTTTCAAGCATCACCACAGCCCGGCTTTGCCGGGCTTGTTATATGCAATGTCCGTCGCGCGGATATCTTGCAGCCTGCACGAAGGCGTTATGCCTGCTTCGGCGACAGCCCTTGATTTACGCGGGTTGCGCTTGATCGGCGAGTTGGCATGAGTCATGCGACAGCCTCTTCCTGAATACACAGCAGCGCGTAAAAAGAACGCTGTGTTCAATACGTGAAAAGCAGAGGCCTCAAAAAATGAATGCCATCGACCTTCTCAAAGCCGACCATGAAAAAGTAAAAGGCATCCTCAGCCAACTGAGCGAGTCCACCGACCGTGCGCTGAAAAAACGCGTCGAGTTGCTGGGCAAACTGGAAATGGAAATCACCATCCATACCCGTCTCGAAGAAGAGATTCTCTACCCTGCGTTCAAGGAAGCCGGCAGCAAGGAAGAAGACATCATGTACTACGAAGCCAAGGAAGAGCACCGCACCGTGGATTCGCTGGTGCTGCCTGATCTGAAAGAAACCGATCCAGGCTCACCGGAATTCGCCGGTCGCGTCAAAGTGGTCAAGGAACTGCTGGAGCATCACATCGAAGAGGAAGAAGAGGAGATGTTCCCCAAAGCGCAGAAGCTTCTCGGCAAAGCCAAGCTCGAAGAGCTGGGCGCACAGATGGAAGCCATGAAGGCGAGCCACAAAAAGGAAATGGCGGCCAACAAGATTGCCGCTTGAAGTGCTGAAGACACCGAGGCCCGGCAGCGATGCCGGGCTTTTTTGTGCGCCCGAAATGGATCTCGCTGCCGCACTGGATTTGTGAGTGTTCAGGAATTTTGGGGCAAGCCACTGGGTTTTGGGTGTTCAGAATTTTGAGGCAAGCCAGTGGGTTTTGGGTGTTCAGGAATTTCCGGGCAAACCACAAAACCTGTGGGAGTGGGCTTGCCCACGAAGGCGTCAGGTCAATCAGATCATCTACGACTGACACTCCGCTTTCGCGAGCAAGCCCGCTCCCACACTGGATTTTTGGGTGTTCAGGAATTTTTGGGGCAAACCACAAAACCTGTGGGAGTGGGCTTGCCCACGAAGGCGTCAGGTCAATCAGATCATCTATGACTGACACTGCGCTTTCGCGAGCAAGCCCGCTCCCACACTGGATTTGTGGGTGTTCAGGAATTTTTGGGGCAAGCCACTGGTTTTTTGGGTGTTCAGAATTTTGAGGCAAGCCACTGGGTTTTTGGGTGTCAGGAATTTCCGGGCAAACCACGAAACCGGTGGGAGTGGGCTTGCCCACGAAGGCGTCAGGTCAATCAGATCATCTATGACTGACACTGCGCTTTCGCGATTAGGCTCGCTCCCACTGGCGCAGTGTCAGTGCTGATGCAGGTTGTGGTCAGAGGCCCCAAGGGGGTCCGGGATCGAATTTCGCTTCGATCCACTCCTTGAACGCCACCACCACCGCCGCTGGAAACCGCGATGACGGCCTGACCAGATAGACGCCGCCCGCCGAATCCAGATGCCAGTCGGGCAACACGCGAATCAACCGCCCTGCCGTCAGATCGCGGCTCATGAGCCAGTCGCCGGCGCCGAGTATCCCGGCGTCGGCGCGGGCGGCGGCGAGCAGGGATTCGCTGTCGCTGGCGGTCAGGTGGCCGTGTGGCGTGAGGGTCTGTACCTCGTTGCCGCGATGCAGACGCCACAAAGGGAACGACGCCAGCCCGCTGAAGCGCAGGCAATTGTGCTGCAGCAGGTCCTGCGGGGTTTGCGGCATGCCGTGCGCCTCGAGGTACGCCGGTGACGCGCAGAGAATCCGGCGATGGTCACTGAGCTTCTTCGCGATCAGCCGATTGTCGTCCAGTTCGCCGATGCGAATGGAAGCGTCGAAGCCCTGCTCGATGATGTCGACCAGGCCTTCGCTGTAATCGGCGACCAACGAAACGTGCGGATGGGCCTTGAGAAATTCCGGCAGCAGCGGCCCCAGCCATAACCGCCCCATCGCCGCCGGCAACGCCAGACGCAAGGTGCCGCGCACTTCGCTGGCGCCCTGCACCGCTTGCTGCTGCGCTTCGTTCATCAACTCGACGGCCGCGCGCAGACGCTGTTCGAGTTGCAGGCCAGCCTCGGTGATACGCACGTGTCGTGTCGAGCGCTCCACCAGCCGCACGCCCAGTCGCTTTTCCATTGCCGCAAGGCGCTTGGAAACGATGGTCGGATGACGCTGCAACAAACGGCCCGCCGCGACAAACGAACCTTGCGCGGCGACGGCCAGGAAAGCAGCGATTTCATCGCTGTGCGGGTTGCTCAGAACATCCAGATTCATGGTTTTAAAATGATCGCCCCTGATGATCGGCCTGCCTCGAGATCGGCATGCGCTTGTGCCGCGTCAGCCAATGAATAACGCGCGCGGATTTGCGGCGTGATGATACCGGCGGCCACGGCGGCCAGCACATCTTGTGCGCGCTCCTGATATTCGGCTGTCGTAGCAGTGTGCGCGGCCAGCGATGGACGCGTCAGGAACAGTGAACCCTTGGCGTTCAGCGTGGCCATTTCCACCGCCGCCGGCGCGCCGGTCTGCGCGCCGAACGAGACCATCAATCCACGCGGGCGCAAGCTGTTCAGCGAGGCCTGAAAAGACACCCGGCCAATCGGGTCATACACCACGTCGACCTTGCGCCCCTCGGTGATACGCAACACATCGGCGGCTAGGGTCTCGGCATTGAACACCAGCACTTCGTCACAGCCCGACGCGCGCGCCTTGTCGACACTGGCCTGTTTCGACACCACACCGATCACCGTCGCGCCAAGGTGTTTGGCCCACGGCGCCATGATTTCCCCCAGACCACCCGCGACGCCGTAAAGCAGCATCGTCGTGCCCGGCCCGACCGGGTAGGTCGCCTTCAGCAGGTACTGCGCGGTGATGCCTTTGAACAGCACCGCCGCTGCATCTTCGAACGACAGCTCATCAGGGATTTTTACCAATCGCTCCGCCGGGAACAGCCGCGCCGAGGCGTAACCGCCCAACGGGCCAGTGGCGTAAGCGACCCGATCACCGACGCGCACGTGGCTCACACCGGCACCGACAGCCGCAACCCGGCCCGCACCTTCCAGACCCAGCCCCGACGGCAACGCCACCGGCACCGCGCCTTTGCGCTGGGTGACATCGAGGTAATTGACGCCAACCGCCGCTTGCTCCAGCCAGACCTCGCCGGGACCAGGGTTTTGCTCGCTGAAAGTCTGCAATTGCAGGACGTCCGGAGCGCCCGTTTCGGTGAAGCGGATTGCGTTGGCCATGGTCATCTCCATTCATTCGTCAAGCGTTGAGCTCCAGTCTGAAAGCTCAGAACTCAACGAACAACCCAGCCTGAATGCAGTTCATTGCTGCACCTGATGCAGCTATGCGCGCATAAAAAAAGGAGCGGCACGTGCTGCCACTCCTCTTGGAAAAATCAATCGAAAGCGCCGTTGAGCACCTCGTAGATCAGCCCGGTGGCCAGCGCAACGAGAATCAGGTCGGTACCCACCTGTTGCCATTCGTAGCCGTCATAGTGCGGCAAATGGCCGAGCAGACGCCCGTCCAGTTTCTTGGCGATGCCCGGTGGCAGCGGTTTGCCCCGCGCCAGATTCTTCTGAATGCCCGGCGGCAGCGGTGGCCCCGGATTCCAGTATTCGCCGCGATAGCCGTCGACGATGCCGAGGATATTGCCGCGATCGAAACTCGGGCCGCCACCATTGCCAGAGTGTTGCAGGCCTTTGTTGCCATTGCCTTGGCCGCCCCCTCCCTGTTTGCCGTGATCCTGCATGTTCTGCGGTTTGCCCTTGCCGTTGCCCTGGCCGCCTTGGCCACCCTGCCCCTTGCCATTGCCGGGGTCGGCCAATGCGGTCGTGCTGCCGATCACAAGCGCGAGGCAAGACAACGCGGTCATCAATCTGCGAGCTTTTCTCATGTGCGATTCCTTCGGTGGGGGGATGCTCTTGAGTATGGGCGAATGTGCTCAGCTTAGTGGATTTCTTCTTGCTGACCACTCGGCCTTGCGTCAGGATTCCCACCCTCTCCACCCTGATCGAAAAAACATGAATCGCCAAAAGAAGCTGCAGCAGTTGTTCAAGGAAAAAGCCAAAAAGGCCAACGCCAAACTGGCGCCGAAAAAGCCCAAATACATCTGCAAGGCCGATCGCCTGAAGCTGGAAGCCGAAGCTGCGCAGGCGTCGGCCGAGAACACCGAAACCTGACTCAGGCTGTCTGCCGCGACGTCAGCCAGGTCATTAGTGCCGCCAGCACCAGCAATGCCGCGCTGGCGAAAAAGGTCAGCCGATAACCGCTGCCGTCGAACAGCAAACCACCGACAGTCGAGCCCGAAGCGATCGACAATTGCACCACCGCCACCATCAGCCCACCGCCGGCTTCGGCATCGTCGGGCAGCGTGCGCGCCAGCCATGACCACCAGCCTACCGGCGCCGCCGTCGCGATCAATCCCCACAAGCCCAGCAACACGAACGCTGCCAGCACTGAACTGCCCAGCCCGATCAGCGCCACGGCGATCATCGCCATCAACAACGGAATGGCGATCACCACTCTGTACAGACCTGACTTCAGCACCGACCCGATGATCACAGTGCCGATAAACCCGGCCACACCAATGACCAGCAAAATCATCGACAGCACCGAAACATCTACCCGGGTCACGGTCTCCAGAAACGGCCGCAGGTAAGTGAACAGAACAAATTGGCCCATGAAGAACAGCCCGGCGCCGAGCATGCCGAATGCCACCCGGCGGTTTTTCAGCAAGGCGAAGACATTGCCTGCACTCGCCTTGCGTGGCGCGGCGGGGAGCGCGGGCAAGCTGATCCACTGCCAGAGAAGCGCTATCAACGCCACCGGTATCAGGCAGAAAAACGCCCCGCGCCAGCCAATCACACTGCCCAGATAACTGCCCAACGGCGCCGCCACAACGGTCGCCAAAGCATTGCCGCCGTTAAAAATTGCCAGTGCCTTGGGCACGCTGGCCGATGGCACCAGACGCATGGCCAGTGCCGCCGACATCGACCAGAAGCCGCCAATTACTACGCCGATCAATGCGCGGCCAATCATGTACACCGTGTAGTTGGGCGCCAGACCAACGACCAGCCCGGACGCGCACATCAACGCCGTCAACAGCAGCAACAAGCGCTTGCGATCCATCGAGCCGGCGAGCCTGGCGATCGTCAGACTGGTCAGCACCGCGAAGGCGCCGGAAATGGCGATGCCGTAACCGGCCAAACCTTCGCTGATGCTCAGGTCCGTCGCCATCGGCGTGAGCAGACTGACCGGCATGAATTCGGAAGCGATCAGCGCGAAGACGCACAAGGTCATCGCGAACACGCCGCTCCAGTACGCCGGTTGCTCGCCGGCTGTGGACGCGCCCATGGACTGGGCTGTCGGGTTATCAATTACTTGGGCCGTCATGAAAAACCTGTTTTGGAGAAGATTTGAGCGAAGCATTTTTGCCGCGCTACTCAGGCTGTAAAGCTTGACGGATTGCGGTTAAGTTGATTAGTAGCGGTAATCTTCACGTGCTTTTGAGAAAAATTCAGCAATGAGCAACGCCAAAGTCAACGATCTCCAGGCCTTTTTGGCCGTGGCGCAGGAGCAGAGCTTCACGAAAGCCGCCGCTCGCCTCGGCGTCACGCCGTCTGCGTTAAGCCATACGGTTCGCGCGCTGGAGCAGCGTCTGGGTATTCGCTTGCTCGCCCGCACCACGCGCAACGTCTCGCCGACCGAAGCGGGTGAACGCTTGGTGCGTTCGATTGCGCCGCTGTTCGAGCAGATCAACGCCGAGCTCGAGGCCCTCGGTGAACTGCGCGACAAGCCCAGCGGCACCCTCCGGATTTCCTGCACGGACGATCAGATCGAATTGTGCATCCGGCCGATGCTCACGAAGTTTTTGCAGGACTATCCGGACATCACCCTGGAGTTTTACGTCGATTACGGATTTACCAATGTGGTCAAGGAGCGCTTCGACGCCGGCATCCGTCTCGGTGAATCGATCAGCAAAGACATGATCGCTGTGCGCATCGGCCCGGACTGGCGCCTGGCAGTGGTCGCCGCGCCCGACTACTTTGCTCGTCACCCGGCACCCACCACGCCCCATCAGTTGACGGAGCACACCTGCATCAACATCCGCCACCAACCGGCCGGCGCGATATACGCGTGGGAGTTTGCGCACAAGGGTCAGGATTTCAGCGTGAAGGTCGATGGGCAACTGGTGTTCAACAGCATCATGCATGTGCTCAATGCCGCTGTGGACGGCATCGGCGTGGCGTATGTGCCCGAGCAATTGGTCGCGCCTTATCTGGCCGACGGGCGACTCGTGGAGGTGCTGGAAGAGTGGTGCCCAACGTTTCAGGGCTATCACCTGTATTACCCGAACAGACGCCAGGGCTCGGCGGCGTTTGCGGCGTTTGTCGAAGCGCTGAAATACAACCGCTGACAAACGCAACTCTTCAATCCAACCCAATCCATGTGGGAGTGGGCTTGCCCGCAAAGGCGCCGGTACATTCAACATCATCATCGCCTGACAGCCCGCTTTCGCGAGCAAGCCCGCTCCCACAATAATCCGGGACAAACCCACAATCTTCAGCGCAACCGAACCCCCTGTGGGAGCGAGCCTGCTCGCGAAGGCGCCGGCACATTCAACACCATCATTGCCTGACACACCGCTTTCGCGAGCAAGCCCGCTCCCACAATAATCCGGAACAAAGCCGCCATCTTCAACGCAACCAAAATCCCTGTGGGAGCGAGCCTGCTCGCGAAGGCGCCGGCACATTCAACACCATCATCGCCTGACACACCGCTTTCGCGAGCAGGCTCGCTCCCACAATGGAACGCATTGATCTTGTGGGAGCGAGCCTGCTCGCGAATAGCCGCCGCAACGCAATCTCAAGCCTTAGAAGCAAGTCTCCATGGTCTCGATAACCGCCAACTGCTCATCCACCAGCAACCCTACCCGCCACTTGTCAAACGTCAGGCACGGATGCGATGTACCAAAGGAAATGATGTCGCCCACCCGCAACTCGACACCCGGCGCCACGGTCATGAACGCATGCTGATCCATCACCGCTGTGACTTTGCAGGCGCCGACATCATCAGCCGCCGCCGGCACCACGCCGGCCTTGTAGCGCAACAACGGCACCGGCAAACCGGCATCGAACGCGACGTCACGCTTGCCCAGAGCAATCACCGCAAAACCCGGCTCCGGCAGCGACTGCACATGGGCCCAGACTTCCAGCGCCGGCCGCAGGCCTTCGTGCAGGTCGCTGCGACGGTCGAGCACGCAGCACTGCGCCTCTTTGTAGATGCCATGGTCGTGCGCCACGTAACTGCCCGGGCGCAACACGCTGAGGAAACGGCCTGCGGCGTTCTGGGTTTCAAAGGATTCGGCGATCAGGTCATACCAGGCCGAACCCGACGCTGTGATGATCGGTTTGGCGATAGCAAAAGCGCCGCTGTCCTGCAACTGCACCGCCAGGCGTACCAGCGACGCGGCGAACTCGCGAATGCCACTGACCGCATGATCGCCGTGGATCACGCCTTCGTAACCTTCGATGCCGGTGAGGGCCAGCGCCGGTTGCGCGTCGATGGCCTTGGCCAGTTCGATGACTTCCTGCTCGCTGCGGCAACCGCAGCGGCCGCCAACCACGCCGTATTCGATCATCACGTTGAGCTTGACCCCACGGGAAGCGAAGTAAGTCCCGAGGTCGGCGACGTTGTCGGGGTGATCGACCATGCAATAGAAATCGAACGCCGGATCAGCGAGCAGATCGGCAATCAGCGCCATGTTCGGCGTGCCGACCAATTGATTGGCCATCAACACCCGGCGTACACCGTGGGCATAAGCGGCGCGGGTCTGGGTAGCGCTGGCGAGGGTGATGCCCCAGGCGCCGGCCTCGAGCTGTCGCTTGAACAGTGCCGGGGTCATGCTGGTTTTGCCGTGGGGCGCCAGTTCGGCGCCGCTGTCGCTGACAAATTTCTGCATCCAGCGAATGTTGTGCTCCAAGGCCGCGCGGTGCAGCACCAGCGCCGGCAGGCTGACGTCGCGGGTCAGTTGCGCGCCGATCACGGCATCGCCTTTTTCCACAGCAGAGTTGATGGCAGTCGTCATGGTCCAATCCTCACAGGCGCGGCCGCAGGCAGCCGCGGTTATTCGTTGATACGCCGGGCGAGGCTGTTGGCGCTCTCGATCAGCACCCGGCGATAGTCGTTGTAATTGTTTTTCGCGTCGGCCCGTGGGGCGACGATGCACAACGTGCAAATGGCCACGCCTTGCGGGTCTTTGACCGGCGCGGCGAAGCAATGGGTGAAGGTGTCGGCGACGCTGTCGAAGGAGAAGAAGCCATCGATACCGGCCTGGCGAATCTCCGCCAGAAAGCGTTCCAGTGGCAGACGTTCGCCGTCGGGCAGGATGTAGTCGTCCTCGTCGATCAGGTCGATGATCTGCTGATCGCTCAAATGCGCGAGCAGCAGGCGCCCGGAGGCCGTCCACGGGATCGGCGCGTTTTCGCCAATATCGGAGGAAATGCGGAAATGCCGTTCGCCCTCCTTCATCAACGCTACCGTGTACTTGCGCCCGTTGAGCAGGCACATCTGCGCGGTTTCGCGGGTCTGGCTGACGATTTCCTGCAGGGCGTGATCGGCCTCGCGGCTGAGGTCGAAATGACGCAGATGCGCCTGGCCGAGGAAGTACAACTGGCGGCCGAGATAGACGTGGCCGTCCTTACCCACCGGCTCGAGAATCCGCCGCTCCAGCAACGATGCGACCAACTCGTAGACCGTGGATTTCGGACTGCCGATGCCGTTGGCGATGTCATTGGGGCGCAAGGGCTGGCCGATTTCCTTGAGAAAATCGAGGATATCGAACGCCCGGTCCAGACCGCGTGCCCGGCGTTTGATGGTGTCTTCGGTCATGTCATTACTCACTCGATATTTCCTGTAGGAGCTGCCGCAGGCTGCGATCTTTTGATCTTGCCTTTCTGGCGCATCCAAAAATGCCAAAAGATCGCAGCCTTCGGCAGCTCCTACAAGAGCCGCGGTGTATCAGGCCTTCTTCTTGTAGGCAATGCAGTCGATCTCGACCTTGCAGTCAACCATCATGCTCGCCTGCACACAGGCCCGCGCCGGGGCGTGTTCGGGCTTGAAATACTCGGCGAAGACCTTGTTGAAGCTACTGAAATCCCGTGGATCGTCCAGCCAGACGCCGGCGCGGACCACGTCTTCAAGGCCATAACCAGCTTCCTCGAGAATGGCGATCAGGTTCTTCATGGTCTGGTGGGTCTGCTCGACGATACCGCCAACGATGATCTCGCCATCCACCGCCGGTACCTGGCCGGACACATGCAGCCAGCCGTCCGCTTCGACAGCGCGGGCGAAGGGACGTGGCTGGCCGCCGGCGGCGGTGCTGCCGGTGCCGTAACGCGTAATGCTCATGGGTGTTTCTCCTGATTGCAAAAGTGCAGATTCAAAACCGCGTGCTCTTGAGAAATTCCGCCAGACGCGGCGATTGCGGGTGTTCGAAAAGTTCCTTGGGAGGCCCCTGCTCTTCGATGCGCCCTTGATTCATGAAAACGATCTTGTCCGACACCTCGAAGGCAAACCGCATTTCGTGGGTCACCAGCAACATGGTCATGCCGTCCTCGGCCAGGCCCTTGATCACGTTGAGTACCTCGCCGACCAGCTCCGGATCGAGGGCCGAGGTGACCTCGTCGAAGAGCATCAGGCTCGGGTTCATCGCAATGGCCCGGGCGATGGCTACGCGCTGTTGCTGACCACCGGACAATTGACCGGGAAAGTGATTGCGTCGCTCCAGCAGGCCGACGCGCTCCAACCATTTTTCGGCGAGTACCACGGCTTCGTCCTTGTGCATTTTCTTCACCTTGAGCAGGCCCAAGGTGACGTTCTGCAACGCGGTCAGGTGCGGAAAGAGATTGAATTGCTGGAACGCCATGCCGGTCATCGCACGATGCCGGGCAATGACCTTTTCCGCATGGCGCACGCGTTTGCCGTTGAGCTCCTCGTAGCCGATGGACTCGCCGTCGAGCAGGATCTGCCCGCCCTGGAATTCTTCGAGCATATTCACGCAACGCAGCAGCGTGGTTTTACCCGAGCCACTGGAGCCGATCAGCGTGACGACGTTGCCGCGCTGCATGCTCAGGTCGACACCCTTGAGCACTTCCACCGCGCCGTACTGTTTATGCAGGCCGCGAATGTCCAGCAATGCCTGATCCTGTGAAGCAACTTGAGCTTGAGTCATGGCAGGGCCACCCGCTTTTCAATGTGCCGGCCGAGTAATTCGATGCCGTAGTTGATGACGAAGAACAGAAAACCGGCGAACAGGTAGAACTCCAGGGTCATGAAGTTCCGGGCGATGATCTGTTGCGTGCTGAGCAGCAATTCGGCGACACCGATCACCGAGAGCAAAGTCGAAGCCTTGACGATTTCGGTGGACGAATTGACCCAGGTCGGCAGGATCTGCCGCAGTGCCTGAGGCAACAGGACGTAGCCGAGGGATTGGTAGAAAGTCAGACCGATGGCTTTGCCCGCCTCCATCTGCCCGCGCGGCAAGGCTTGCAGGGCGCCCCGGACGATTTCGGCGACGTGCGAGCCGCAGAACAGCGTCAGGCCCAGCGCGCCGGCCTGAAACGCGCTGATCTGCCAGCCCAACGCCGGCGCCATATAGAAGCAGGCCAGCACCAGCACGAATACTGGCGTGCCGCGAATCAGATCGACGTAAACGCGGAACGGTGCGCGCATCCAGAATTTGCCATAGGTCAGGACCAGACCGGCAACCACGCCGAGCATGGTGCCGAGCACAATGGCCAGCGCCGAGACCTGCACACTGGTCAGAAAACCCTGCCACAACGGCTCGCGGGCGAGCCACAATTCATGCAACCAACTGGGCGATTGGTACATCGCAGCCTCCTATCGGCGGATCGCCAGACGCTGCTCGAGGTATCGCAGCAGCATGGCAATGAGGTAACAGGCCGCGACATACAACGCCGTGGTCACCAGCCAGGTTTCGATCACCCGGTAGCTTTCGACGTTGATCTTGCGCGCGTAATAGGTCAGCTCGGGCACTGCAATCGCAGCCGCCAGCGAGGTGTCCTTGAACAGCGAAATGAAATTGTTCGACAGCGCCGGCAACACGTTGCGCAGCATCACCGGCACCGTGACGTACGCCTTGACCTGCCATTCGCCGAGGCCGATCGCCAGCCCCGCTTCGCGCTGGCCTTTGGGTATGCTCAGCAAACCACCCCGAAAGACCTCGGTCAGGTACGCGCCGGCATACAGCGACAGCGTGATGATGAACGACGGAATCTTGTCCAGACGAATCCCCAGACTTGGCAAGGCAAAGTAGATCAACAGAATCAACACCAGGATCGGCGTGTTGCGCACCACCGTAACGTACACCGAGGCCAGCACCCGCAAGGCGCGATGCCTGGAAAGCAAGGCAAACGCCATCAGCAGGCCGATCACGCAGCCGATGGCGATCGACACCAGCGCCAGCTGCAAGCCCAGACCGAGCCCCGCCAGCAAGGTGTCGAAATCGCGCCACACGGCGGCAAAGTTCAACTGATAGTTCATGGTCAGCAGCACCTTGAGCGGGGCGACGGCAATCGCCCCACTCTCACGGGATCATTTGAATTCGACTGGGAAACCGATGGCTGGAGATGGCAGATCAACACCGAACCATTGTTTGAACGAGGCGGCGTAGGTCGGGAACTCAACTCCGGTCATGGCTTCATGCAGCGCGGTGTTGACGAAGTTCAGCCAGTCCTGATCGCCACGTTTGACTGCGCAAGCGTAGGTCTGCGGGCTCCAGGCATAGCTCGGGCTGCGGTAACGGCCAGGGTTCTGCACCATCAGGTATTTGACCGACGATTGATCGGTGGCGGCGGCATCGGCGCGGCCGGAGTTCACCGCCTGATACATCAGGTCAACGCTGTCGTACTGGTCGACCTTGGCTTTGGGCAATGCCTGATGTACCAATTCTTCGGCGTAGACGTTCTGCAGCACCGCAACGGTGACGTCATCGCCCGCCGCTTGCAGGTCTTCGATTTCCTTGTATTTGCTGTTGTTCGGCAACAGCAGGCCGACGCCTTCGCGGTAGTACGGCAAGGTGAATGCCACTTGCTGCGCGCGGCTGGCGGTGACGGTGATGAACTGGCAGCTCATGTCGACCTTGTCGGTGAGCAGATTGGGAATCCGTGCATCGGACGACTGCACCACGAACTCGACTTTGCTCGGATCGTTGAACAGCCCCTTGGCCACCATCCTGGCGATGTCGATATCAAAACCCTGCAACTTGCCATCCGCGCCCTGAAAGTGCCACGGCGCATTGGTGCTGCCGGTGCCCACGATCAACTTGCCACGGGCCAGAACACTGTCGAGCTTGCTGTCGGCAGCCTGGGCAACGCCCATGACCGAGGAAGAAGCCGCAAGAACAAAAACACACGCTTTGAACAACGAAGGACGGCGATGCATGGCAAGCACTCCAGAATTGTGTTTATTCCGCTATACCGGAACACGGTTTGTTACTACGGAATAGACAGCAGAAAGTGTGCCACAGGAATCAGGAGAAATCTGTAGTCGCGGTGAATGCTTTGGTAATCAAGGAGATATGGATTTGCGGACTAACTGATTGGTCCGACCCAGCACGCAGGAAGTTTCCTGCGATCACTGATGAAGGGGTGATTCGTTCCCAACTTGGGTCAGATGGCGTCGTCATGGTGCGAATCAGGGTTACAGTTGAGCAATACCTGTGTCAGCGTTTGAGTGCCTGCCTGTACACATCACCACCCTGCCGTTTCCCGGTCGCTATCACCGTAACGGCCAGTACCTCGTCCCTGACCCGATAGACCAACCGATATCCAGCGCTTCGAAGCTTGATTTCATGGGCGTTACTCAATCCTTTCAGACGAGCCGCCGGAACGTGCGGATTTGCCAGCCTTTTTAATCTCGTGGCTGCGGAGGCCACCTGTAATTTCTGACAGTAGACCGCGACGCCCCAACTCCTCTAACGTCAAGGAGCCTACTCGCTCGTTGAAAAGGACCCTTCGATGAACGCCTCAAACACAACCCCCACGCTGGCCCCGGTTTACCGCAAAGCCCTGAAAACCTGGCGCCCGGTCATTCTGTATTTCGCCAATGATCACTGCCCCGCCTGCGAATGGGCCGGCCTATCTTTCGGCGGATTGCCGAGCCTTACCGACTGCGCGCCAACATTTACATGCTCGACACCAGCCAATCGCCTCGCCATCCGAACGTGACCGGCACGCCTACAGCGCTGTTCTACAAAAATGGCAGGCTGCTCAAAAAACTCAAAGGTATTGGCACTGAAGAAACCCTTGCACGGGATTTCGCGGTGCATATCGGCAAGACCAAAGCGCCCGTTGCCGCGCGCAAACGAACGCATGACCGGCCTTGGCTGCGTCAGACACTTCGTACTTTGCGTACCGTTCCACGTGGACGCCTGTGCCGGATGTTCTGAACGAGCCTCACCAGAGCTGTGAAGTGCCTGCCAAATCACCTTCGCGAGCAGGCTCGCTCGCACATTGAACCGCGTTGCAATATGGGAACGAGGCTGCTCGCGAAAAGGCCGGCACAGCTTGTAGAAAACGCACGGATTACGCGGCAGCGCGCTCCAGCAACACCCGCGTCACCCGCCGCTCTTCCACCACTTTGACGGTCAGTTGCCAGCCTTCGTATTCGAGCCGATCGCCGGTCATCGGCAAGCGATCCAGCAGGCTCATGACCAACCCGGCCATGGTCTGATAATCCTCGGTCGGCTCAGCATCGAAGCCAGTACGCTGGCGAACGCGAGCCAGGGGCAGCGCGCCGCTGACCAGAAAGCCGCCGCGCTCTTCGACCACGTCCGGGCCTTCGATTTCGCTGGCGTCGGGTAACTCGCCGGCGATCGATTCGAGGATGTCGGTCATGGTCAGTACCCCGACGAAATCGCCGAACTCATTGACCACAAAAGCGATGTGCGTCGATGCCGCGCGCATTTGCTCCAGCGCATTGAGGATCGAATAACTGTCGAGCAGATTGATCGTCTTGCGTGCCAGATGCTCAAGACTCGGCTCGTTGCCGGCCAGATATTCCTTGAGCAGTTCCTTCTTGTGTACGAAGCCCAGCGGCTCATCCACCGCACCATTGCGAATCAACGGCAAGCGCGAGTAAGACGAATGCATCAACTTCGTGCGAATGGTTTCGGCTTCGTCGCCGAGGTCGATCAGATCGACATCGGCGCGCACCGTCATCAGGTTACGAATCGGCCGCTCCGCCAGTTGCAGCACGCCGCTGATCATCACCCGCTCACGACGATCGAACAGCTCGGCAATCGGCGCTTCACCGTTGTCGAGCAAATCGGAGATCTCCTCGCCGACCTCCTCCACCGCCAGCTTGCGCCCGCCGAGCAAGCGCATCACCGCATGCGCGGTGCGCTCGCGCATGGGTCGCAAGCCCTGCATCGAACGTTTGCGCCGTGCCCGGGCGATCTGGTTGAACACCTCGATGAGGATGGAGAAACCGATGGCCGCGTACAGATAACCTTTCGGGATGTGGAAGCCCAGGCCTTCTGCAGTCAGGGCAAAGCCGATCATCATCAGGAAGCCCAGACACAGCATGATCACGGTCGGGTGCGCGTTGACGAAACGGGTCAGAGGTTTGCTGGCGACGATCATCAGGCCGATGGAAATGATCACGGCGATCATCATCACCGCCAGCTCATCGACCATACCCACGGCGGTGATCACCGCGTCGAGAGAGAACACCGCATCGAGCACCACGATTTGCGCCACGATCGGCCAGAACAGCGCGTAGGCGGCATTGGTCGAGCGCTCACCGACATGGCCTTCGAGGCGTTCATGCAGCTCCATCGTCGCCTTGAACAACAGGAACACACCACCAAACAACATGATCAGATCACGCCCGGAGAAACTCTTGTCGAACACCTCGAACAACGGCTGCGTGAGCGTGACCAGCCAGGAGATGCTCGCCAACAGGCCCAGGCGCATGAGCAAGGCGAGCGACAGGCCGATGATGCGCGCGCGATCACGCTGATGCGGCGGCAGCTTGTCGGCAAGAATTGCGATGAACACCAGGTTGTCGATACCCAGCACCAATTCCAGCACGATCAGAGTCAACAGGCCTAACCAGGCCGTGGGATCCGCTAACCATTCCATAAAACGTCTCGATCTCTCTTCAGTGAATTCAGGCTGCCGGACACGGCGAAGTGCAACGCGAAGGCTCAAGAGCCGCGTTATCAACCATAGTCGGGAGTCGGAAGACGGGATGCTGCGAATGAATCAAGACCGCGCGAAGGCGTGCTGGAGAATGTTGACTGGGAGGCTCCGAGAGGGTGTCCATGTAAATCCTGAATGAAAAATGGCCTTGGAGCGTACAAGGTCGACGGGGCTGTTCCCCAGCGGCAAATCATTTCAAAATTTGTATGAATGAACTCAACCGGAGATTTTCAGCGCTGCTGAAGAAGCCTTCGCGAGCAGGCTCGCTCCCCCAGGGTTTGAGCGGCGCGGCGGATTTCAGCGTAAACCCGGCTCATCGATATGCTGATACTGCGCCTGCAGCGCGGTCGCCAGATCTTTCGCTCGGCCCAGTCGAATCGGCCCGCGCTCGATGTCGATGAGCAATCCGGGGCACGCCAGCACGGGCAACCCCGACACGTCTTTCAGGCGACCATCGGTCACGATCAGGCAACGCTGCAATTCGGCGGGAAAGCGCTTGCGCCGCACTGTCAGCCACTGCTGCGCCTGCGCCAGCGCCGCGAGCAACGGCGTACCGCCACCGGCACCGAGACCATCGAGCCAGACACTCAGGCCGCTTGAGGCCTTCAATCCTTGCACCTGCCACTTCGGTGCAGTACCACTGGCCGTCAGCAGAGCCAGCCGCGCCCGCTGGCGGTAAGCGTCGTCGAACAGTTGCGCGAGCAGACCCTTGGCATCGCTCAAGGCCTGATGGCGGCGGGTCGATGCCGACGCGTCGACGATCACCAGCCAGATCTCATGGGGTGAGCGGGTGCGCTGTTGAAACAATAGATCAGCGCGGCTGCGAGGGCGACCATTGAGCAGCGTGCCCGGCCAGTTTACCGAACCGCTGCTGGCGCTCTGCCGTTGGCCCTGGCGGCCATTGTCGAGTTGTCCGGCGCGGGAACTGGCATTCGCCCCCGCCTCGGATCGGGGGCGAATGCCTAGGGCTTTTTTGCCAGCGGCGGCCAGCTCGGAACTTCGCGGCGAGCACCGGTGGCTTGCGCCGTCGCCGGCAACTCGCCCCATTGGCCCTGCCCTTCGCTGGGTTTGCTCTCTGCACCTGACGGCGCTGACGCAGACGATTCTGCCTGGGTCGAGGGTTGCTCGCGACGGCGATGGCGCAAGGCAAATTCGGCCACCGCGTCGATATCCTCTTGCGCAATCGCATCCGCCCCACGCCACGCCGCATGGGCGCGAGCTGCGCGCAACCACACCAGATCGGCGCGCAAGCCATCGACGCCAGCGGCGAAGCAACGCTCGGTAATCAGCGCCAAAGCCGCATCATCCAGCGGGATGGCTGCCAAGCGCTCGCGGGCGTTTTCACAACGCGAACGCAACATCTGCTGCTGGCTTTCCCATTGCGCGCAGAACCCTTGTGGATCACTGTCGAAATCCAGCCGCCGGCGAATGATCTGTCCGCGCTCGGCAGGCGCGGTATGCCCGCTGAGGGCGACATTCAAACCGAAACGGTCAAGCAGCTGCGGCCGCAATTCGCCCTCTTCCGGGTTCATGGTACCGATCAGGACAAACCTCGCCGAATGCCGGTGGGAAATGCCGTCACGCTCGATCAGGTTGGTGCCGCTGGCGGCGACATCGAGCAGCAGGTCCACCAAGTGATCGGGCAGCAGATTGACTTCATCGACGTAGAGCACGCCGCCATCAGCCTTGGCCAATACTCCGGGGGAGAATTGTGCGCGACCGTTGCTCAGGGCAGCGTCGAGATCGAGGGTGCCGACCAAGCGCTCTTCAGTAGCGCCCAACGGCAAAGTCACGAACTGGCCACTGGCGAGCAGATCCGCCAGGCCCCGTGCCAACGTCGACTTGGCCATGCCGCGCGGCCCTTCGATCAGCACGCCACCGATTTTCGGGTCGATGGCAGTCAGGCACAGGGCGAGCTTCAAGTCATCAGCGCCGACCACGGCGGAGAGCGGGAAATGCGGGGTGTCGATCATGGGTTTCTCTTTCGTGGTCGTGGATGGTCATCACGTTGTGGTGTGTCAGTTGTTGCCCTCACCCTAGCCCTCTCGCAGAGGGAGAGGACTGGGGTGAGGGTAGCTTTTTAGCGGCTACATATCTTCCTCGATATCCAACAGCAGATTCTCCAGCGCCTCTTTATAAGCCCCCGGCTCCTGCCACATCCCGCGCTGCTGCGCTTCGAGCATGCGTTCGGTCATGTCACGCAACGCATGGGGATTATGCTCACGGACAAAATCCCGGGTCGCTGGATCCAGCAAATAGGCATCTGCCAGCAACGCGTACTGATGATCATCGATCAACTGTGTAGTCGCATCGAAAGCGAACAGATTATCTACCGTCGCGGCCAGTTCGAACGCGCCTTTGTAGCCGTGACGCTTAACCCCGTCGATCCACTTAGGGTTGGCCGCGCGCGAGCGCACCACGCGGTTCAGCTCTTCTTTCAGGGTACGAATCTTCGGCAGATCCGGCTGGCTGTGATCGCCGTGATAGCTGGCCGCCGCCTCGCCTCGCAGGCTCTCCACCGCCGCCAGCATGCCGCCCTGGAACTGGTAATAATCATTGGAATCGAGCAGGTCATGCTCGCGATTGTCCTGGTTTTGCAGCACTGCCTGCACCTGGCTCAGGCGCTGACTGAATTGCTCGCGGGCGGCCGTACCTTCGTCAGTGCCGCCATAGGCGTAGGCGCCCCAGTTCAGGTAGACCTCCGCGAGGTCTTCGCGGGTTTGCCACAGGCGCCCGTCGATAGCGCCTTGCACCCCGGCGCCGTACGCCCCCGGTTTGGCGCCGAAGATGCGCCACCCGGCCTGACGCCGCGCGGTGTCCTCATCGGCGCCCGATTGCAGCAGCGCTTCACGTTCAGCGCGCACTTTGGCGGCCAGCGGGTTCAAGTCGTCCGGCTCGTCCAGCGCGGCCACTGCTTGCACGGCGGCGTCGAACAGGCGGATCAGATTGGCAAAGGCATCACGAAAAAACCCCGAAACCCGCAGTGTCACGTCAACACGCGGGCGATCGAGCAGACTCAGCGGCAGAATTTCGAAATCATCCACGCGCTGACTGCCCGTGGCCCAGACCGGACGCACGCCCATCAGCGCCATGGCCTGGGCGATGTCATCGCCACCGGTGCGCATGGTTGCGGTGCCCCACACCGACAAGCCCAACTGGCGCAAGTGATCGCCATGATCCTGCAAGTGTCGTTCGAGAATCAGCGTTGCCGACTGGAATCCGATGCGCCACGCGGTAGTTGTCGGCAGGTTGCGTACATCGACCGAGTAGAAGTTGCGCCCGGTGGGCAGCACATCAAGGCGGCCACGGCTGGGCGCGCCGCTGGGGCCGGCGGGGACGAAACGACCGTTCAAGGCGTCGAGCAGACCGCGCATTTCGGCCGGCCCGCAGGCGTCGAGACGTGGAGCGACGACTTCGCGCAGATGATCGAGTATCGAATCAACCTCAGCCCAACCCGGCCCTTGTGGGAGCGAGCCTGCTCGCGAACTCGGTGTGTCATTCAACAATAATTTACCTGACGCACCGCTTTCGCGAGCAGGCTCGCTCCCACAGGGGACATTCAGTGCTTGGGAAATCAGGTCTGCGGCAAACAATTCGAGGCGCTCGCGGGTGTCGCCGGCGGTGCGCCAGACTTCTTCGCTGACGGCCTGCAACTCGGTCGGCCGCGGGCCATTCCAAGGATCTGCCAACGCACAATCCAGGGGGTCGAAGCCCAACTCAAACGCCTTGGCCAACGCTCGCAACAAGCTCGACTGCGCGCCCTTGCCGTCACCGCGCGGGATGCGCAGCAACGCCAGCAACGTGTCGATGCGCAAGCGCCCGCTCGGCGATTCGCCGAAGATGTGCAACCCATCGCGAATCTGCGATTCCTTCAGATCGCAGAGATAAGTGTCCAGACGCGGCAACCAGATCGCCGCATCGGCATCGCTGTCCAGCGCGGCATCCAGTTGCAATTCGCGGTCGATCTGCGTGTCACGCACCAGTTGCAGAATGTCGCGCTGCAACTCACGGGCGCGGCGTGGATCGAGCAGTTGCGCCTCGTAATACTCGTCGGCGAGCAACTCCAGATTGCGCAGTGGCCCATAGGTTTCGGCGCGGGTCAGTGGCGGCATCAGGTGGTCGATGATCACCGCTTGCGTGCGCCGTTTGGCCTGGGCGCCCTCGCCCGGGTCGTTGACGATGAACGGATAGATATTCGGCAGCGGCCCGAGCAGCGCGTCCGGCCAGCAATTCTCCGAAAGGCCAACGCCTTTGCCCGGCAGCCATTCGAGATTGCCGTGCTTGCCGACGTGGATCACGCCGTGCGCGCCGTAGGTGTTGCGCAACCAGAAATAGAACGCCAGATAGCCGTGCGGCGGGACCAGATCCGGGTCGTGATACACCGCGCTCGGATCGACCTGATAACCCCGGGCCGGCTGAATGCCGACAAAGGTCAGACCCAAACGCAGACCGGCGATCATCAAGCGACCGTCGCGGCACATCGGATCGTTGTGTGGCGCCCCCCAACGCTCTTGCACCGCGACACGATTTGCCTCCGGCAGCGCGTTGAACATTGCCAGATAATCGTCCATCGCCAGGCTCTGCTGACAGGGGCGCAGATCGAGGCTGTCGAGGTCGTTGCTGACGCCGCCGAGCAGTTGCTGGATCAGCTCGGTGCCGCTATCGGGCAACTCAGCGGTGATCGGATAACCCTCGTCGCGCAGAGCACGCAGGATGTTCAGCGCCGCCGCCGGCGTATCGAGACCAACACCGTTGCCGATACGGCCGTCGCGAGTCGGGTAGTTGGCGAGGATCAGCGCGATGCGTTTTTCGCCATTGGGCACACGCGCCAGAGCGATCCAGCGCCGCGCCAGTTCGGCGACGAAATCCATGCGTTCGGGCTGGGCGCGATAGCAGACCACATCGGACTGACTGCGCTCGCTGCGCCAGGCCAGATCCTTGAAGCTGATCGGTCGGCTGATGATGCGCCCGTCAAGTTCCGGCAAGGCAATGTGCATCGCCAGATCGCGCGGCCCCAGGCCCTGTTCGCTGTCGCGCCAGCCGGGCTCATTGTCTTGGGCGCAGATGGCTTGAATCACCGGAATGTTGCGGCGGAACGGGCGCAGATGCGGCGCTTCGGGGCTGGACTGAGCGAAACCGGTAGTGTTGAGGATCACCCCCGCTTCGACCTCGTCAAGCCAATCCTCGACCGCCGACAGGCAACCGGCTTCTTTCAGACTCGCCACCGCGATCGGCAGCGGATTGAGTCCGGCCGCCTGCAAACGCTGACAGAACACATCGATGAAAGCGGTGTTCGCCGCTTGCAAATGCGAGCGATAAAACAACAGCGCCGCCACCGATTGAGCGGGTCGCCATTCGGTTTGCCAATCGCTCAGGGCTGCGCTGGTTTTCTGTGGGTGATAAATCGCCGTGCGCGGCAGGGTGTGCGGTTCGCTCCACGGGTAATCGCGGGCGAACCATTGGTTGCCCAGGCAACGGAAGAAATCCAGCGCGTTGCCCATGCCGCCTTGACGCAGAAATTGCCAGAGTCGATCGCGCACTTCGGCGCTGACTGTGCTCAAGTCGCTGAGCTCGGGGTCCGGGCGGTCATCGCCGGGCACCAGGATCAGCTGTACGCCGCGCTCCGACAACTCGACCAGCCGCTCGACGCCGTAGCGCCAATAGGCAATGCCGCCATGCAGCGAGATCAGAATGACCTTGGCGTGGCGCAGCACTTCGTCGACATACAGGTCGACCGAGGCATGATTCTGCACCTGCATCGGGTTGGCCAGACGCAGGCTCGGATAATCATCGGGCAGTTGCTGCGCAGCCTCGGCGAGCAGCGCCAGGCTGGAATCGCCGCTGCACAGGATCACCAGCTCGGCGGGGGTTTGTCCGAGGTCGGCAATGTTGTCGTCCGAGACGAATCCGCCAGGCTGGGTCCTGAGCAGGTGCATGGCTTAAACGCTGAGCGCAGCGCGCAATTGCGCTTCGAGCTGTGCCGCATCAAGCTCCTGACCGATCAGCACCAGGCGCGTGACGCGCGCTTCCTCGGCACCCCACTGGCGGTCGAAATGCTTGTCGAAACGTGTCCCGACGCCTTGGATCAGCAGGCGCATTGGTTTGCTCGGGATAGCGGCGAAACCTTTGACGCGCAGGATGCCGTGCTGCACCACCAGTTGCGTCAGAGCATCGAGCAGCAGGCTTTCATCGGCTTGCGGCAGTTCGATGGAGATCGAGTCGAAGGCGTCATGATCGTGATCGTCGTCATCACCGTCGTGATGGTGATCGTGGTGACTGTGGCGGCTGTCGATGTGCTCCTCGGAGCCGGCACCGAGACCGATCAGCACGTCCAGCGGCAGGCGGCCGTTGCTGGCCTCGATGATTTTCACCGCTGGCGGCAGCTCTTCGGCGACTTCAGCGCGTACCCGAGCGAGATCTTCCGGGCTGGTCTGGTCGGCTTTGTTGAGGATGACCAGGTCAGCACTGGCCAGTTGATCGGCGAACAATTCGTGCAGCGGCGACTCGTGGTCGAGGTTCGGATCGAGTTTGCGCTGGGCATCGACCTGATCCGGGAACGCGGCGAACGTACCAGCAGCAACAGCCGGGCTGTCGACCACGGTGATGACAGCGTCGACGGTGCAGGCGCTGCGAATTTCCGGCCACTGGAAGGCTTGCACCAACGGCTTGGGCAGAGCCAGACCGGAGGTTTCGATAAGGATGTGATCAAGGTCACCGCGACGGGCGACCAGTTCGCGCATTACCGGGAAGAATTCTTCCTGCACCGTGCAGCACAGGCAGCCGTTGGCCAGCTCATAAACGCGGCCACTGGCCTCTTCTTCGGTGCAGCCGATGGTGCATTGCTTGAGGATTTCACCGTCGATGCCGAGCTCGCCGAACTCGTTGACGATCACCGCGATACGCCGGCCCTGAGCGTTGTCGAGCATGTGCCGCAGCAGCGTGGTTTTGCCCGAACCGAGGAAACCGGTGACGATGGTGACGGGGAGTTTGGCCAGTGTTTTCATCGGTATGCCCTTTGGCAAGCGGCGGGCATACGGGACGAGAACCGGCAGCGCGCGTGCACGCCGGAAGCATTCGCCACCGGATCACCCCGCCCGGTTGTAGTGAGAATCTGTGACGAGGCAGGTCTCCTGGCTGACGGCGTTCAGGCGCGGGGCCTGGCGTTCGCTGCGCCTTCCCGCTGCTCATCGGTTGAGCTGGCAGTGGCGTGGCAACGAACATCACCGTTCACAGTTGCGGGGGCAGCCGCGGCTTCGACCGCGTTCCCTTCTTAGCTTCGGCAAGTGCCGAAGAACCTCGAAAGCGCAAGGCTACGCATGCCCGGGGGGCGGGTCAACATCTGCAACGATCTCGTTATATGGAGATGAACTTTCATATATATACGTCGAACCGCCCTCAGTTACTTGTAAGTTATTTCCTACATACATAAATACACACACTAATAACTCAATCACGCTAAAGCCTGAACCAGAGCCATTAATCCAACGAATTACATTTCTTTACAAAAACAAAATTGATAAATCGAAACAAGATATGAACTATAAATATTCATACGGATTATGAATCACACATAAAAGGATTTTCGGCATGCCTGATTTTCGTCAGCGTTCAATCCTGTTTTTTCATACCCACTCTGTCAGCGAGCCAGCACCATGAGTGCTGGCAACGCATTACGGCAATCAGACGCAGCCGTATTAAAACAACTTTCCGAATTACTGGTTAATTGCCACTACGCGCACAGTTACGATTATCCATCGGCCGAACTTGCATCGCTTGGCCAAACAGAGTTCCGCAATTTCAATGCAACCTGGGAGCGTTTGTGCGCAGATACGTATTTGAGCGTGCAGCACGGTAGCCGCGAGAGGCGCATCTGCAAATTCGAATATCGCCACCGCGAAGGCAAGTGGGCGCCGCTGCCCGATTGCCACTTCTTTCAGACCGAAGCGCACAACCCGCTACTGGGCGGCGTCCAGCGCACCTACCAGCGCAGCGAAGCGACGTTCATCGAGTCCGCAGTGTTGCGCTCGTTGCTGGCCGCCGATCTGGCACTCATGGAGTTGACGGTCGGGCGGCGCGACTGGCTGGTGACCTGCCACCAGTTCCGCATTCTCTGCGATCCAGGCACTGACGGGCACGCCACGCCTGAGGGCCGGCATCGTGATGGGCATGACTTTGTTTTTCAACACCTGATCGATCGCCAGCATGTCATCGGCGGCGAAAGCCGGGTATTTCATGACGAACGCGGCTGTGTGTTCAGCGCAACGCTTACGGACTATCTGGAAACTATCGTCCTGAATGACCGAATACTTACGCACGAAGTTTCTGCCTTGCAAACATCAGGCATTCATTCCGATCGCGGCAGCCGCGACATGTTGATTATCGACTTCGACCTGGCGGACTACTAATGAATCATTCAAATCATGCACTTCCCATTGCCATGCCTGGCACACATGATTTTATTCTGAAGCAGTTCCAGCAAGCCTGGTCCAGACGAACTTGCACTTTGTCATTGACGGCCAATGAAAACGTCTTGTCGGATACTGCGCGAACGCTCGGGCAAAACCGCCACTACGAGCGCTATCTGTTCAATGCCAAGGCCATTGAAGGGCAGCGCTACGCCGCCGAATTCAACGGTATGCAGGTCGAACATTTTCCTGAAGTCGAAACATTGAAGGCGTTGGCAAAGCAAGCCGCGCAGGCAATGTTCAACGCGCCATTTGTCGAATACCGCGTGCTATCCGGCGTCCATTGCACCTTGAGCGTATTGGCTGCCCTGACTGAACCAGGGGCCACCATTGTGTCGCTGGCCCCCGAGAGTGGCGGGCATTTCGCCACTGGCCCACTGGTACGACGAATCGGCAGGCACAGCGTTTATTGCCGGATGACAACAGACGGGCAAATCGATCTGGCGTATTTCGAGCAGGTCGTTCGGTCACTCGCTGCGCCTCCTTCGGCAGTGCTGCTCGATCATGGCCTGACCATCCGCGCCATCGCTATCAAGCCGTTGCGCGCGTTACTCGACCGCTGCGGCCTCGAGCACACCCTGATTCTTTATGACGCCTCACACACCTTGGGACTGATCGCAGGTCAGGCATTCCCGAATCCGCTCGACGAAGGTGCCGACATCCTGCAAGGCAATACCCACAAATCCATGGCCGGTCCGCACCGGGCGCTGATCGTCACGCGCCGCGCCGATCTGGCGCGGTCGATCGAGCAAACGCTCAGCGGCGGGCTGGTGTCATCGCCGAATCTGCCCGGTTTGCTGCAACTGTTCGTCACCCTCATCGAAACCGAGTGTTTCGGCCAGGCCTACGCCCGGCGCATGTGTGCCAATAGCCAGCAACTGCACGACGCGCTGGCCGACATGCCAGGCTGGAGACTGCACCCCACCGACACCCACTTGCTGCTGCTCGAAGGTGAACAGGCCAGGCAAGCGGCGCAGCAGCTCAATGAGCTGGGCATCCGAGTCAACAACAAGCAAGTGAACGGTCGCGACTGCCTGCGCTTCGGGCTTCAGGAAATCACTCGTCTGGGCATCACCACAGAGGATCTCGAGGCATTGGCGCAAATCATCCGTAACGTCCTGAACCGTGGTGCGAATGGCATCGACCGCATCCGCCTGGCACATATTTGCCAGCGTTTGAATCAGGTTCATTACAGCTTCGACCGGGAGAGTCGCCAATGAGCGCGCCAGCCTGCCTGATTCTGGGCAACGTCCGTGATGGCGAGTACGAGGGCCTGCTGGCCGAGGGCATCAAACCACTGCTGATTGCCGACAGCCGCGTAACCAGCAAGATTGCCGACGCGAAGCGGATTTCGCCGGTCGCGCTGTACGACTTTTCCAAAGGACTGACGGCCGAACTGGTCGAACTGACGCAACAGTTGCTGCACGAGCACCGCTTCACCAGCGTGCTGAACTTCCGTGAAAGCTACGTCGCAACCACGGCCCGGCTGTGCACGGCGATTCCGGCACTGGCTCATTTGCACCGCAACGTCGAAAACACGCTGGACAAGCTCCTGCAGCGTCAACGCTTTCAGCAATCGGTCAACCCTGATCTGCACGTGATGTCGCGCGAGGTACGCATCGACGATCTGCTGGCGCGCCCCGCCGAGCTGCCCTACCCGTTCATTCTCAAACCGGCCAGCCTTTACAGCAGTCTGTTTGTGCGCTGCATTCATGACCAACGGGATCTGTTCGACTATGCCAGCCACGAATGGCCACTGCTGCAGCGTTATGTCGCCGGCAAGGACCGCGAGAGCGATCAACTGCTGCTGGAAGAATTCCTTCACGGCTCCAACCACTCCATTGACTGCGCGATCGAACCTGACGGCACGACCCACAGTTTTGCAATCGTCGACGTCATCGCTGGCGTCGATATCGGTCGCGCAGACTTCCACCACTTTGCCCGTTACACACCCTCGACGCTTGCAGCCGATGCGGATCTGCACGAGCGCTGCCAGCGTCTGGCCCACGATGCCGTCAAAGCGCTTGAGCTCAAGGGCACCTTTGCCCATGTCGAATTCATTCTCACCGCCAACGGCCCCAGAATCCTTGAAGTCGGTGCACGCCCGGGAGGCAGCCGGATTCACGTCATCCGGCAAGCCTGGGGCGTGGCGCTGGACGTCTGCTACCACCGGGCGCTCAGCGCACAAACGCTGCCGTCGGCCAGTGACACGCCTACACCGTTCGGCATCGCCACACCCTTCGCCCGCTCTGACCGTCTCTTTGATGGGGTGTACGACGCCGAACGTCTGACCGATGTGCCGGGTTTTCAGCGCTGGTATGCCTACGTGAATCCGGGAGATGCCATCGGCCCGGTCAGCCACGGCTTTCAAAACTATCTCTACGTCGAATTCAAACAGCCCGACACGGCAAGCTTGCGTCAATCACTGCTGGCGGTCGCCGACATCGATGTCTACGGCGAAAACGCTACTGCAACCAATACCAGGCATGTTCTGGTAATCGGCGGGCGCGATTCAGGACTGGATTGGGACACTGCGCGCCAGCTGCGCTTTACCCTTGTGCAACAGCCGACGGCGGTCACGGACTACCAGCGTCAACATGCCACCCTGGTGCTGACGACGGACATCGCCGATCTGTCGGCCTACAGCGAAACCATTGCGCGGCTGCACCGGCAGCGCCCCTTCGACGCCGTTGTATCGTTCTCGGAACTGGGTCTGTTGCCCGCCTCGCAACTGGGGCAAAAGCTGGGCATCAGCCACAACAACGTGCGCAGCGTCGAAGTCAGCCGCGACAAATTGCGCTTCCGCCAGTTGCTCCAGGGCAGCCGCTACGAACTGCCGGCAGACGCGGTCAGCAGCGTTGAACAAGTTCGCGCCTTCGTCCTTCGCCACGGCCCGGCCATTGTCAAACCCGTCGATGGCTCAGGCAGCCTGGGCGTCTACGCCATCGACACGCCGGAAGATGCCGAGCGTCTGCCGCTTGCAGGCAACAATCTGATCGAAGCGTTCGCCCGGGGTGACGAATACAGTGTCGAGTCCCTGAGCCTGGACGGACACCATCAGATTCTCGGTATCACCCGCAAACACACCAGCGGCGCGCCGGGCTACGTTGAGACCGGACATGATTTTCCCGCCGCGCTCGACAGCTCCAGTCGCGCCCGGATCGAAGAGGCAGTGCTGTGGCTGCTCGAGCGCATGGGCAATCGTTGGGGGCCGGCGCATACCGAGATCAAGCTCGACGGTTCACGCCTGCATTTCATCGAAACCCAGACCCGCTTCGGCGGTGACCAGATCTGGGAAATGGTCTGGAAAACCACCGGCGTGCATCTCGCCGCCAGCACGATCGCCGGCATGACCGGCATTGCGCTGCCGACGCCCGCAAAACAGTTTGTGAAAATGGCCATCCGCTACATCGAAGCGGACCCGGCAACCGATCCGCAGCCACTCAAGGCAAGCCTGCTGCGACAACCATTCGCCTTGCGGGCAAGCCTCAATCACGAGAAGTTCGGCCACCCCATCCACCGCTCCGCCGATCGCCACGGCTACGTATTGCTCGCCTGCTGTGAAGCGGATGACCCGGTGCTTTTCAACGCGGCGATTTCCAACCCACCTTTCAATACCCAAGGACAGGTGCAATGAGCAGAGACGAAACGCTGTACCACATCGATGGACCGATCAGCCCTGACTTTCCGCTGATCTCGTTTTCAACCAATGTGTACGACAATCCCGCAGACATCCTTGGCTCGATCACTGATCTGGCCCGGCACTTCAAGGCAGTGGAGTTTGAAATCGGCGAGGACGCCGAACAGGTGTTCTGGTCTCTCGACACCGGGCAGCGCGCTGAACTTGCCCGGCAGATTCACCACTTCATCCAGCACAAAGGCATCACGCTGACAGTGCATGCCGGGTGGTGGGGGCGACAGTACAACCTGTGCTCTGCGGATCAGGCCGAGCGTGCCCAGGCCGTCGACTGCCTGAGCGCAGCCGTGGAGTTCTCGCGCGCGGCCGGTGCGACCAGCGTGACTTTTCATCCCGGTTACAAGGATCATCTGGAAAACGCTGAATTGCTCGACAACCTCATCGCGTCCATTAATCAGGTCAAGGCGCGTTGCAACACGACGGGCATCGCTTTGTGTTTGGAAAACATGGGTGGCCAGCGTCCGAAGTTCCCGGTTTTCACAGTCGAGGAACACTTGCGTTTCCATCGCGAGACCGGTTGCTTCGTGACCATCGACGTAACGCACCTCTGCTCGCTGATGCCCTACGGCGAAGATTTGTTCGCAGCCATCGCCACTTTGGCACCGGTGACCCGCCATCTGCACATTGCCGACCTCAACGACACGCACCACCAACATCTGCCAATCGGCGAAGGCAATCTGCGCTTGAGCGACGTGCTCAATCGCTTCGCGGTCAATGGCTATCGAGGCGTGGCGGTGGTGGAGGAATTCATTCCGCGCTTTTCCACCGAGTATTACCTGGAGAAGGCGCTGGCCTACAAACAAGGCGTAGAGACCTTGCTTGCCGACGCGCGACAGAACACCCATGCCGGCTGAATCCAGTCTGGCGAAAGCTGGATCACAGAGCGAGATAGCGACGGGCATCCGCGACGCGCTGCCCTTCGTGTTCTCGCTGTTGCTGACGTTCACACTGATCGGCATGCTCGGGCGCCGTCATGGTCTGGAATTGCCGGCGATGGTGGTGTTCAGCGGCACGGTGATGGCCTCGCCGTTGCAACTGACGCTGCTGGAGACGCCCGCGCACCTGCTCAATGCCTTTGGCGTGCTGGTCTCGGCGCTGAGTATCAACCTGCGTTTTCTGGTATTCACTCTGAGCCTGAAATCCAGCCTCGACGGCCCGGTCAAAGCGTTCATCCCGGCGCTGGCGGTGATGGCCAATGCAGCCTTCACGCTGATGTCGATTCGCAAGGAGCAGCAATCGATCAGCCGTCCGTACGCCAACACTGTGTGTTTTTTGCTGTATGGCGCCGCTCTGCTTGGCACCATGGCCGGCTACTGCTTCGCCAGCCTGGCCGACAATGCCTTGATGGATCACGCCAACGTGGTGATCGCGATCTTTCTCAGCGCTTCGCTGGGCAAGATGGCCCGCGACCGTCAGAGCTTCCACGGCCAATGGATTGCCGGCCTGGCCAGCGTTGCAAGCTTGTTATGGCTCGGCGAAATCAGCCTGCTGCTGGTGCTCGCCGTCACGGTACTGACGAGTTATGCCTATGACCGACCCTAGTACGTTCTGGCTGTACGTGTCGATTTGCGCGCTGGTGTCGGCAATCTGTCGTTTGCTGCCCCTGGCGGTCGACGTCGAACGGCTGTCCGGCGGTGCGCGCACGTTCATTGACCGACTGGGCAAATACACCTCGGTGGCGATGCTGGTGAGTTTGCTGGCGGCAGCGCTCTATCCCTTGGCCAGCCAGCACGCAGAGAACCTGCCGTGGATGGCGCCAGTGGTGCTGGCCTGGCTGCTGAGCCTGACGCCACTCAAGTCCTACTACGCGTTTCTGATCGCTTTGGCGCTCTACGTGCTGCTCGTAATGCGCTAGCGGTCGATTGACGACAATCGCCGCCCATGTTCTCCTGCACACCTTGTTACGGGTGCCCTTCACAGGGTGAAACGGGAAACCGGTGAATCATGTGCTTTACTCAAAGCCATGTCAGTCCGGTGCTGCCCCCGCAACGGTAAGCGAGCGAAGCGTCAAATCCACTGTGCCCCGGCATGGGAAGGTGACGCTTGCAGGTCGGCGACAAGCCAGCCCCTCGCAAGCCCGGAGACCGGCCCGCAACATCCAGCGCGCACCAGCGCCGCTGACCACAAACAAACCCGCGGTGGGCGGGCGCTGTTCGAAATCCCTGCGTGCCCGGCTCGCGGGGTTTTTCATGCGCTCTGTTTACCCGCTGACATTTCAGAGGGAAGCGCTATGTCGATCATCAGCAATACCGTCAGCCACACTGACCACATCTCCAGCAGCACCACCCTGGGCCAGCGCGTAGCTGCCGCCCTCTTCGCCTCGATCCTCGGTGCCAGCCTGGTCTGGTTCGCCGGTTTCTCGCACATCGAAGCGGTGCACAACGCCGCCCACGATACGCGCCACAGTGCCGCGTTCCCGTGCCACTGAGGCCTGCCGACATGATCAAGCGTATCGCGCAAACCGCAGGATTCACCGGCTTGCTGGCCGCCCTGCTCCTGACTTTGCTGCAGAGTTTTTGGGTCTCGCCACTGATTCTTCAGGCCGAAACGTTCGAGAAATCCGAACCGGTCGCGCAAGTCCACGAACATGCTGCTGGCACTGCCGCCCACAGCCACGATGGCGAAGCCTGGGAGCCGGAAGACGGCTGGCAGCGCGTGGTCTCGACCACTGGCGGTAATCTGGTGGTGGCGGTGGGTTTCGCCTTGATGCTCGCCGGCCTGTACACCCTGCGCGCGCCGACCAAGACCTCGCAAGGCCTGCTCTGGGGTCTGGCCGGTTATGCCACGTTCGTTCTCGCACCGACGCTGGGGCTGCCACCTGAATTGCCGGGCACTGCGGCTGCTGATCTGGCTTCTCGGCAGATCTGGTGGATCGGCACTGCCGCTTCGACCGCTGTCGGTCTGGCGTTGATCGCCTTCAGCCGCCACTGGCTGATGAAGCTTCTCGGCGTGGCGATTCTCGCCGTGCCGCATGTGATCGGCGCACCACAACCGCAGGTGCATTCCATGCTCGCGCCAGAGGCACTGGAAACCCAGTTCAAAATCGCTTCGCAGTTGACCAACGTCGCGTTCTGGCTGGCCTTGGGCCTGATCAGTGCGTGGTTGTTCCGCCGCAAAAGCGCAGGCCAATATCAGGCATGACCGATGACCGCGCAGCGCCGACCCTCGTGGTCGGCCTCGGCTGCCAGCGCGGCTGCCCGGCCAGTACGTTGCGCGCGTTACTCGATCAGGCGTTGCAGGCGCATCGCATTGAACTGCGAGCAGTCAGGGCTTTGGCCAGTATCGATCTCAAACGCGACGAACCGGGTCTGCTGGAACTGGCCACACAACTGAACCTGCCACTGCAGTATTTCAACAGTGCCGAGCTGGCGCCCTATCAACAGCGTCTCAGCCATCAATCGCAGATCGCCTTTGAGCGCACCGGCTGCTACGGCGTGGCGGAAAGCGCCGCGCTGGCGCTGGCCGAGCAACTGATTCAGGCACCGGTGAAACTGCTGATACCCCGGCAGAAATATGCGCAGGCCACGCTGGCCTTGGCTGGCGCCGGTTAAAATCCCGATAATCCCCGCCATCGATCATGAGCACACTTCATCTGAGGTGCGGCTGCGCTTCTTACCAAGGATTCAACGATGACCGTCTACTTCATCGGCGCCGGCCCCGGCGACCCCGAACTCATCACTGTCAAAGGCCAGCGCCTGATTCGCAACTGCCCGGTGATTATCTACGCCGGTTCGCTGGTGCCGACGGCGGTTCTGGAAGGTCACCAAGCCGAAATCGTGGTCAACAGCGCTGAGCTGCACCTTGAGCAGATCATCGATTTGATCAGGAGCGCCCATGCCAAAGGCCAGGATGTGGCCCGTGTGCACTCCGGAGATCCAAGTCTGTACGGAGCGATTGGTGAGCAGATTCGCTATTTGCGTGAGCTGGGCATTCCTTTCGAGATCATTCCCGGCGTGACGGCTACAGCGGCATGCGCAGCGCTGCTCGGCGCCGAGTTGACCTTGCCGGACATCTCGCAAAGCGTGATTTTGACCCGTTACGCCGACAAGACCGCGATGCCGGCCGGCGAAGAACTGGCCAGTCTGGCGCAGCACCGCGCGACCATGGCGATCCACTTGGGGGTCAATCATCTGGAGAAGATTCTGTCTGAACTGCTGCCGCACTACGGCGCGGATTGCCCGATTGCCGTTATTCACCGCGCGACATGGCCGGATCAGGATTGGGTGGTTGGTACGTTGGCGGACATTGCCGACAAGGTCGAGGCCAAAGGCTTTCGACGTACGGCGTTGATTCTGGTCGGGCGGGTGCTGGGCAGTGAGGTGTTCAGCGAGTCTTCGCTGTATCGCGCCGGGCATGCACATCTTTATCGCCCTTGAAGGCGCTTTGGCGAGCAGGCTCGCTCACACATCGGATTGCATTTCTTTGTGGGAGCGAGCCTGCTCGCGAATGGGCGGCAAATGTTGCCCATAAAAAAACGGCGCTCACGGGGCGCCGTTTTTCATGTTCGCAGCGAACGCCTTAGTAGTAGGCGTTTTCTTTCTGCGTATGGTCGGTCACGTCGCGAACGCCCTTGAGCTCAGGAATGCGCTCGAGCAAGGTGCGCTCGATGCCTTCCTTCAAGGTTACGTCGGCCTGGCCGCAGCCCTGGCAACCGCCCCCAAACTGCAACACGGCAATGCCGTCCTCGACCACATCGATCAGGCTGACCTGACCGCCGTGGCTGGCCAGCCCCGGGTTGATCTCGGTTTGCAGGTAGTAGTTGATGCGCTCGTTGACCGGGCTGTCGGCATTGACCATCGGCACTTTGGCGTTCGGCGCCTTGATGGTCAGCTGGCCGCCCATGCGGTCGGTGGCATAGTCGACAACGGCGTCGTCAAGAAACGCTTCGCTGAAGGAATCGATGTAGGCAGTGAAGCTTTTCAGCCCCAGCGCGGTATCTTCAGGCTTCTCTTCGCCCGGCTTGCAGTAGGCAATGCAGGTTTCGGCGTACTGGGTGCCAGGCTGGGTGATGAAGACGCGGATGCCGATGCCCGGGGTGTTCTGCTTGGAGAGCAGATCGGCCAGGTAATCATGGGCGGCGTCGGTAATGGTAATAGCGGTCATAAAAACTCCTCGCAGGCTTGGGCGCAGTTTACGCCAATCGGCGCGGCTGACAAAGTCCTAGTATTTTTGTCAGGAAAGAATCTCGGCACACGCCGGCGAATGCTCAAAGGTTCTCGTACCGGTTCATATCCAGCACACCCTCTTCCACCGGATCGGTTTCGTGGATGTACTGGCTCAGATCATGGAAATACCGCCAGAACTGCGGATGACTGCGGCGAATGCCCCAGCGTTCGACGATTTTTTCGAAGCGATTGGCATCCCTGGCGTTCTCCATGGCATCGACAAACGCCGGCACCTGCTCGGCCGGTACGTTGAACATGAAGTTCGGGTAACTGGTGAGTACGCCCGGATAGACAGTCAACGTGTCGAGCCCCGGCTGATAGCGCCGCGACTCACCGAGCAGAAACGCCACGTTGCTGTGCGCACGGTTGCGCAGCAGGCTGTAGACCTCGCGCTTGCCGCTGGCAGTTTCGACGCGCAGCAAGGTCGCCTCGGGCAACTGGTCGATGACTTTCAGCCCCGCTGCCGGTCGCGAGGCCAGACGGCTCAAGGCCTGCTCGGCGTTCTGCAATGCCGGATCGATATTCGGCCGTGAGCAATAAGCGCCGTCGCAGCGATTGATCGGGTCTGGCCGCGCGTTCAGATCGCCGTAGCGCGCCAGCAATTGCATGGCGAAATCGCGTTTCGGGTCATTTTCGTCGAGTTTCAATGCGGTCGGTTTGTCGTCGTCGATGGCTTCATAGTCCAGCCACATCTTGAACTGACCGCCATCCTGATACCAATCGTTGAGGTAGTCCTCGCGCGAGTCGGCGGGCATCAGGCGCAGGAAGTTCTGTTCGGCACCGTTGCGGATCAGGTCGAAATACAGGCGAGTCTGCGCCTGATGGGAGACGTTGCCGAACACATCGAAGTTGACCGCTAGCTGGTAATAGGTGCGCTCGAGCAGCGGATAGTCGAATAGCCACATGGTTTGCGGCACTTCACCGATCAGGCCTTTAGTCACCGAAGCGCTGTCGAAATGGCGGAAAATGCTCAGCAAGGCGTTGTCGTTGCCGGCCCACAGCGTCGACCAGCTCGGCGCCGGCAGATCGGCGTAGCTGTCACGGCGCAGTGCCTCGTATTCGTTGCGCTTGTCACGGTAGTTGCGCCACAGGCTCAGCACGCTGCCGACATCGTCGTTCTGCCCCGGCATTGCCAGCAGCGGCGTGGCCTGGCCACGGTAGTTCGGGTCAGTGATGTAGAGGTCATGTTCCGGGGCCTGGAACAGCGCCCAGAAGTTGTCGCGAATCACGTCGGTCGCGATCTGCCCACGGCACACCGGCCCGCGAATGAAGGTGCGGACGAAGTATTCGGCGTTATCGAGCATGAACTGATAGCGCGCCTGCGCCGGAATCGCTTCGAAGGTGGCAAACGGATTGGCCCGGCTCTGCGGGCCGTAGCCCGGCAGCGCGTTGACCTGCCAGTTGCCGCTGTAGAACAGGCTTTTGATGCGGGCCATTTTCGCCGCGCTCAGCGGGTAGGTGATGTGCGTCTTGTGCACGATCACCCCCTGCACTGGCCACAAGCGGTAATACACCTGCGTGCCCGGATCGTCGTTGGGACGGCGAGTGGCGATCAGGTCGATCGGTTGGCCGCTCGGCGTACGCGAACGCACCCACTGGAAATAATGCCCCGGCTCACCATCCTTGAAATAGATGTGCGCCAGGTACCAGTGCTCGAACAGCCAGCGCCCGACCAGACTCTGCCGGGCACCGGGGGCGTTGAGCAGGTTTTCCCACTGCAGAATTTGCATGGCCTCTTTGGCACTCGGCGCCTGGCTCTGCTCGTCAATCGGCGCGCCAGACGCCAGCCAGCGCTGCAAGGTCTGGTATTGCTGGTCGGTCAGGCCAGTGACCGCCAGCGGCATGCCCTCTTTCGGGTGCACCCCGGCATACGCGTCAAATTCGGCGGGCATGGCGCATAGATTGTTGCGATTGAGCCCCAGGACAATGTCTTCGGGCAGTTTGGCGTTCGGCGTCAGCGGCGTCTTGTGGCCGAGTTCAAGCATGCGCGCCATCAGTGCGGCCTGACTGCCCTGGGCGTCGAGGACCGAATAGAAGTCTTTCTGTTGCCAGGCGCGCTTGCCGAAGGCGTCGTAAAACAAACGCGTGGTCGGTGCAGCCTGGGTGCGTTCGCCGTCGTACACCGGCATCTTGCTCGCGCCACGGGCGGCGCCTTCGCCACTGCCCAGATTGAGCTGACAGGCCGAGTCATAGCAGGCATGGCAGGCTACGCACTTCTCGGTGAAGATCGGTTGGATATCCCGGCTGTAAGAGATAGCAGAAGAAATGGCAGGATCTTGCGCCGCGACGCTTCCACTCAGGACCAGCAACCATAAACTGATGAAGCGGTGCGGCATGCTGCTGGTCTCGATTATAAAAAAGGCTGCAATTCTACCGTTATGACGCTCGTACCAACATGAGCGATATTCATGCAAAAGCTGCGCATGCTCCAAAAGCGCACAGGTTTGCTATGATCGCGCTCCTTCGTAATGGTCTTTTCGAGTAGTCCACATGTCCGATCGCAGCGTCCGCCTTCAAGCTCTCAAGCAAGCCCTCAAAGAGCGCATCCTGATTCTCGACGGCGGGATGGGCACGATGATCCAGAGCTACAAGCTCGAAGAGCAGGATTATCGCGGCAAACGCTTCGCGGACTGGCCGAGTGACGTCAAGGGCAACAACGACCTGCTGGTGATCACCCGTCCGGACGTGATCGGCGGTATCGAAAAAGCCTATCTGGACGCCGGCGCCGACATTCTCGAAACCAACACCTTCAACGCCACGCGCATTTCCATGGCCGATTACGGCATGGAAGAGCTGGCGTACGAGTTAAACGTAGAAGGCGCACGTCTGGCGCGCAAGATTGCCGACGCCAAGTCCGCCGAAAACCCGGCCAAGCCGCGCTTCGTTGCCGGCGTGCTTGGCCCGACCAGCCGTACCTGCTCGCTGTCGCCCGACGTCAACAACCCCGGTTACCGCAACGTGACCTTCGATGAGCTGGTGGAAAACTACACCGAAGCCACCAAAGGTTTGATCGAGGGCGGCGCCGACCTGATCCTGATCGAAACCATTTTCGACACGCTCAACGCCAAAGCGGCGATTTTCGCCGTGCAGGGCGTGTTCGAAGAACTGCACCTCGAACTGCCGATCATGATTTCCGGCACGATCACCGATGCCTCCGGTCGCACCCTGTCCGGCCAGACCACCGAAGCGTTCTGGAACTCGGTGGCTCACGCCAAGCCGATTTCCGTAGGCCTGAACTGCGCCCTCGGCGCCAGCGAATTGCGCCCGTACCTGGAAGAGCTGTCGAACAAGGCCAGCACCCACGTTTCGGCGCACCCGAACGCTGGCCTGCCCAACGAATTCGGCGAGTACGACGAACTGCCCTCGCAAACCGCCAAAGTCATCGAAGAATTCGCCCAGAGTGGTTTCCTCAACATCGTCGGCGGCTGCTGCGGCACCACGCCGGGCCACATCGAAGCCATCGCCAAAGCCGTGGCCGGTTACGCGCCACGTCAGATTCCGGACATTCCCAAGGCCTGCCGCCTCTCCGGTCTGGAGCCGTTCACCATCGATCGCAGCTCGCTGTTCGTCAACGTCGGCGAGCGCACCAACATCACAGGTTCCGCAAAATTCGCCCGCCTGATCCGTGAAGACAACTACACCGAAGCCCTTGAAGTCGCTCTGCAGCAGGTCGAGGCCGGCGCGCAGATCATCGACATCAACATGGACGAGGGCATGCTCGATTCGAAGAAGGCCATGGTGACCTTCCTCAATCTGATCGCCGGCGAACCGGATATCTCGCGCGTGCCGATCATGATCGACTCGTCGAAATGGGAAGTCATCGAAGCCGGTCTCAAGTGCATTCAGGGCAAGGGCATCGTCAACTCGATCAGCATGAAAGAAGGCGTCGAGCAGTTCATCCATCACGCCAAGCTGTGCAAGCGCTACGGCGCTGCGGTGGTGGTGATGGCCTTCGACGAAGCCGGCCAGGCCGACACCGAAGCGCGCAAAAAGGAAATCTGCAAACGCTCCTACGACATTCTGGTCAACGAAGTCGGCTTCCCGCCGGAAGACATCATCTTCGACCCGAACATCTTCGCCGTCGCCACCGGCATCGAAGAGCACAACAACTACGCCGTCGACTTCATCAATGCCTGTGCCTACATCCGCGATGAACTGCCGTATGCACTGAGCTCCGGCGGCGTGTCCAACGTGTCGTTCTCGTTCCGTGGCAACAACCCGGTGCGTGAGGCGATTCATTCGGTGTTCCTGCTCTACGCGATCCGCGCCGGGCTGACCATGGGCATCGTCAACGCCGGCCAGTTGGAGATCTACGATCAGATCCCGGTCGAGCTGCGCGACGCTGTTGAAGACGTGATTCTCAACCGTACGCCGGACGGCACCGACGCCCTCCTCGCCATTGCCGACAAGTACAAGGGCGACGGCAGCGTCAAGGAAGCCGAGACCGAAGAGTGGCGCAACTGGGACGTCAACAAGCGTCTGGAACACGCGTTGGTCAAGGGCATCACCACGCACATCGTCGAAGACACCGAAGAGTCCCGGCAGTCGTTTGCGCGGCCGATCGAAGTGATCGAAGGCCCGCTGATGTCCGGCATGAACATCGTCGGCGACCTCTTCGGCGCGGGCAAAATGTTCCTCCCGCAAGTGGTGAAATCCGCCCGCGTGATGAAGCAGGCCGTGGCGCACTTGATTCCGTTCATCGAACTTGAGAAAGGCGACAAACCGGAGGCCAAGGGCAAGATCCTCATGGCCACGGTCAAAGGCGACGTCCACGACATCGGCAAAAACATCGTCGGCGTGGTGCTTGGTTGCAACGGCTATGACATTGTCGACCTCGGCGTGATGGTCCCGGCCGAGAAGATCCTGCAGGTCGCCAGGGAAGAGAAATGCGACATCATCGGCCTTTCCGGCCTGATCACCCCGTCGCTGGACGAGATGGTCCACGTTGCCCGTGAGATGCAGCGCCAGGATTTCCACCTGCCGCTGATGATCGGTGGCGCAACCACCTCCAAGGCTCACACGGCGGTGAAGATCGAGCCCAAGTACAGCAACGACGCGGTGGTCTACGTGACCGACGCCTCACGCGCCGTTGGCGTGGCGACGCAGTTGCTGTCCAAGGAGCTCAAGGCCGGTTTCGTCGAGAAAACCCGTCTGGAATACATCGACGTGCGCGAGCGTACCTCCAACCGTAGCGCCCGCACCGAACGCCTGAGCTACGCTGCCGCCATCGCCAAGAAGCCGCAATTCGACTGGGCCAATTACCAGCCAGTCAAACCGACCTTTACCGGCAGCAAGGTGCTCGACAATATCGATCTGAAGGTGCTGGCCGAATACATCGACTGGACGCCGTTTTTCATCTCCTGGGACCTGGCCGGCAAGTTCCCGCGCATTCTCGAAGATGAAGTGGTCGGTGAAGCCGCCACCGCGCTGTACAAGGACGCCCAGGAAATGCTCGCCAAGCTGATCGACGAAAAGCTGATCAGCGCCCGTGCCGTGTTCGGTTTCTGGCCGGCCAATCAGGTCAACGAAGACGACATCGAGCTGTACGACGATAACGGCGAGCCGCTGGCTAAACTGCATCACCTGCGTCAGCAGATCATCAAGACCGACGGCAAACCGAATTTCTGTCTCGCCGACTTTGTGGCGCCAAAGGACAGCGAAGTCACCGACTATGTCGGCGGCTTTATCACCACCGCTGGCATCGGCGCCGAAGAAGTGGCCAAGGCCTATCAGGACGCTGGCGACGACTACAACTCGATCATGGTCAAGGCCCTCGCCGACCGCCTGGCCGAAGCGTGCGCGGAATGGCTGCACCAGCAAGTGCGCAAAGAGCACTGGGGTTACGCCAAAGACGAGACCCTCGACAACGATGCGCTGATCAAAGAGCAATACCGTGGCATCCGCCCCGCTCCCGGCTACCCGGCTTGCCCGGATCACACCGAGAAAGCCGCGCTGTTCACCTTGCTTGACCCCGAAGCGGCTGAAATGCGTGCCGGACGCAGCGGCGTGTTCCTTACCGAGCACTACGCGATGTTCCCCGCCGCTGCGGTCAGTGGCTGGTACTTCGCCCATCCGCAGGCGCAGTACTTTGCCGTGGGCAAGATCGACAAGGATCAGGTGCAGAGCTACACCGCGCGCAAAGGCCAGGACCTGAGCGTCACCGAGCGCTGGCTGGCACCGAACCTGGGTTACGACAGCTGATACACAGCGAAAGCCTGGGAGCCGTGCGCTCCCAGGCTGCTTCAGGCATCAGGTTCGGGGTTGAGAAGGCCCGGGTTGCGGTGACGATGAGCCCGCTTGCGTGGTGCTCGCCGGGGTTTGTGCCACCGCCGTACGTGTCAGCTCCTTGAGTTTGAGGTTCCGTGCTTCGGCGGTTTCGATTTCCAGTTGATTCATTGCAGCCAGATATTGATCAAGCACGTCCTGACTGTCATCTCTGCGCGCATACGCATCTTCAACCTCCTCCTGACGTCGGGTCGCGTTGCGTTCCAGCTCATCGAACACTTCGGGATGCTGGTCGCGCAGGTAACGCACCCAGTAGTCACGGGAAATCAGGTCCTCGATAAACAGGTCGGACGCCTCGTCCGCCAGTACGGAGGCGCGGGCGTTGAGCAGGGTCCGCCCGCGAATCGGCGTGGCGTACAACATGTGTTCCGGTTGCGCGGGCAATTCCAGGCCGTCAGGCCAGCCGCGGATCATGCCGATCCGGTACTGCAGGCGGATCTCCGCCCGATCCTTGTTTTTCCCGGCCGCCTCGGCAAGCCGGTCGACCCGCTCCAGACGGAACAGACGCCGGGTCAGGTCCAGCAAGGCTTTGCCGCGCTGTTGCGGACGATGGAGCGGTACGTCGCGCAGAGCATTGAATTCATAGACGCGGGTTTCCAGTTCACTGAACGACAGAATCCGGCCATCGCCACAGGTGCCATGGGTATCGGCGTTGGCAAACAGCAACTGGCGCAACTCGCTGTCTTCTGTCGCCGCCTGTATCACCTGCCATACCCGGTGCGTCAGGTCGGCGCCCGACAGCTGGTACTCGGCGGTATAGCGCAATGTCGAGAGCAAATGGAAAAACGACTCATGCCCGACCTGTTCAGCCAACTGCAGCCAGAGCGCATATCGCTCCACACGGACATCCGAAGGCGTGTAGGTCAGCCAGATGTCCATGGCCGGAGCAGCCACATCCTGCAGCGGGTTATCGATGACTTCATCGGCCTCGACAACTGCATGAGTATCATGGCCGTCGCTGTCCGAATCTGAATCCGAGTCCGAGTCCGAACCGGATTCACTTTCAGAAACCAGCCGCTGCGCCATTTCCTGGTCCAGCGTCGTACTCGAATAGCCCATCACGTCACGGTTGCCGTGAGCCGCACTGTGATCACGCAGTTGTTCCAGACTGTTGAGCGTCAGGGTGTTGTCGGAAAGGTCGGTGCCCGCCACCAGGCCCTCGTGATTGCCACCCAGCAGCCGGTCCGGAAACTGCGTGATGTCATTGCCTGTCAGATTCAATGTGCGCAGCTGTGCCAGTTCCAGCACGCCGTCCGGCCAGGCATCGAGACCGTTATGAGCAAGGTCGAGGGTTTCGAGCTGAACGAACACGCTGGCGTCGAAAACGTCGAGCCGGTTGTGACTCAAATCCAGCAAGCGCAAGCGAGGGGTAGCGACCAGGCTTTGCAACGTTAGCGCGTCCTCCAAGCGGTTACCGCTGAGTTCCAGACGCTCAAGGCGGCTCAGGCTTTTCACGGCATCCGGCAGCAGCTGTAACGCGTTGCCGTTGAGTTTCAGTGCGGTCAGTTCAGGGAACGCGGTGCAGAACAGATTGAAACTGTCGACGGTGAACCCGAGGCCGGTCAGGTTCAGTGTCCGGACATGCGTAAACACCGTCTCCAAGCGGGGCAACTGGCCGATCTGCAGTCCGGTGAAGTCCAGCGTGTGGCCCGCCCCTGTACCAGAACCGGTCAATCCGTCCTGCCAGCAGTCACGAATTTTCTGCGCCACCGATTGCCGGCTGAACGCCGACTCCCGATTGCCGTTGATTTGCACCTCGCGGGTGAATATCCAGTCGTTCAGCTCACGAACCAATGCCTCGCTGGCCTGAAGCCATTCAATGAGCCGGGTGTCGATCTGGGCCTCGGTCATGCCCGCATTGCGCAATCGCGTCACACAGGCTGTTGCCTGATCTGCCGAGAGCGCCGGGTTCAGGTCCTGCACTCGACTGACAAATCCCTGAGCACCCTCCAGCGCCGGCGTCCGCCGAGGCAGCGGCAGTAGGTATTCGGCCAGAGAGCCTGCAGTTTCGGGAGACATGCCGATGGTTGAAAATGGCGGTGAGCCGCGCTCGAAGCGCTCCAGCGCGCCGGCGGGCAAACCTCTGATACCTTCGATCCGGCGCTGCGCAACCGTGAGCGCTGCCCTTCCTTCGGGGCTGAAGGCATTGTTGGCCAGATCGGTTCTGAGCAAAACATCCTCGTGAGCGAGCACGTGCTCAGGCAGCGCGCTGATCGAGTTGTAACGCAGATCGAGCCATTTCAGCTGCGGCAGACTTTCAGCGCCTGATGGCCACGCATGCAGTCCGGTCGAGGTGAGCCTGAGTGACTGCAGCCGGGTCAGTGCGGACACGTCGATTGCGGCCAGCGGATTGAGGAAAGCGTTGAAGTGTTGCAGCTGTGCCAACGCGCTGAGCTGGCGCTGCACCGTGGGAGTGACGACGATGCGGTTGTACGAAAGGTCCAGACTCGTCAATTGGACAAAATCCTCCGGCGCAATCGGCACCTCAGTAAGGCCACAGGCTGTAATTTCCAACGTCTTGGCCCCGCTGAATGCCTGAAGGAAGCCACGGACCTGCTCGGCCGGTACCGCCAGACGATCCAGGCGAACGGTCTGCACCTGGGAAAAACTGCCAGCCGGTAACCGGGGCAATTCGCTCACAGCCGATTCACCTTGAATCCAGGCGGTATCGAGCAACTCGAAAATCGTCGCATCGTTGCCATCTACCCGGGGCGCCCAAGTGAAAAAATTCGCTGGTCGAGCATCGGCATTTACGCCGTAGCGCTGACGAACAGCGGCACGCCAGTGTTTCTCCAGCGCGCGGACCACTCTGATATTGGGCGGCAGGCTCCAGCTTGGCAGCGGTGCAGCCTTTCTCAATCCGCTGGACAGCGTCGGCTGGTAAAACTGGCGAAAAATACCCGCGTGCTCGAGCCGCAACGCCTCGACAGCGGCGAGGCGGGTCTGCGGTGTATCCCACAGATTCATGATCCGCTGCGGCAATGGATTCACATGGCCCGCCTCGCCTGTCAGGAACTCCAGCTCCCCGGCGCAATACCTGCGTACCATCAAGTCAAGATCGACCAGATGCCCCCAAGGGCCGAGGTAATTTTTCACGTAGTCGTAAGCGGGCTTGAATGCCTCGTGGGAAAACTTCGACCAATCCAGCGACAGGCCCACCCACACCTGTTCATGCCCGGCATAGAGTGTCGGGGGGACAGTCGCGATGGCTGTCTGTGACAGGTCCAGCCTTTGCAGGTTCGGCAGGCTTTCCACAGACACCGGCCACTGCGTCAGGCCCGGCGCGGCAATTCTGAGTCTTTTCAGCTGCTGCAGCGTACCCAGCTCAAGCGCTGGCGCGTCGGCGTCCAGTCGTACCAGTTCGAGATCAAGCTCTTGCAGCGTCGTCATTGCGGCCAGACCCTGCGAAAAACCAGCATTCAGGGACTGCGCGCCGGTTCTGAACCGCAGTCTTATCAGCGAGGGCATGGCACTCACCGCTGACGGCAGTCTGGTCAGTGATTGCTCCCGCCCTATGAAGGAGCCGAAAGCGCTGCCTCGCTCGCCGAGGGTCAACTGCACCACGTTGGGAAAGCGCGACAGAAACGCGTCGGCGTCGATATCCGTCATGCCGTCACCGCTCAGGGTCAAGTCGCGAACATGGGAAAAATCTGCCTCAATCGTTGGCAATGGGTAATAGCTTACGATCGTCAGCCTGGCGGCACTTTGATCGTCAGCGGCTAGCGGGGCCCTGCGCCAGCATGCTTCCAGCGCACTTGCCGTTTGCGATCTCTGGAACATTGCAGATAAATCACTGGCCGCCGTGTGCGAAGGTCCCACCCATCCTTCAAGCGTCGCTTTAAGCCGCTCCCATTCCTGACGGCGCGACTGCACCATTTCAAAGATTTCACCGTTGCTTTTGCCCAGGCGTACCTGCTGCAGAACAAACCCGTTCGCTTGTTCAACTGTCAGCTCTGGATAGACATCGCGCAATCGATCGACCAACTCGGGATTAAACGCGGCGCCACGCCCGCTGGCCCGATAGCCGATCGCCCTTTCGCGGATGCGCGCCGGAGGCCTGAGCCACTTCGCCTGCGGCTCCAGTAAAAAGAGCGCTGTACTTTGATGTTGATCGGCGTACGCAATGATCGCTTGCTGCAGCTCAGCCCACTGGCCGACTGCCGGCAGCCCGAGGCTGCGGCGTGCCTCGTCGGGCAAGGCGTGCATGATTGATGCGTAAAAATTGTCGCCGTGACGCGGCAGGCTGTTGAGCTCTTCGCCACGGTCATTGAAAGCCTGGAATTGCGCACCTTTTTTGATCAGGTACTTTTTCTCGCCACCGGCCTCGGTACCCACACTGTCGAGCAGCGAACCTTCGAGACTGCCTTCGCGCACCTCCAGCCGCAAACCAGCAGGCCAACCGGGCAAGTTTTCCAGTGTCTGCAGTGCCAGACGCCGGCTATCTGCCGTAGCGATATTCTCACTGCGCAGGCCGGCGAAAGCCCTGACCTGTCGGCTTTGCCGTGCGTACCAGCGCGCTTGCTCGAGCATGCGCAGCGGCGCGCGTTTTGTGGTCGTCAGCTGTTCCAGTTCACCAGAGCTGGCGTGGGCGAGGACGTCCAGAGCAGCCGACTCGGTGAGTCCCACGCAGGCATTTTGCAATCGCTTGACCAAAGGGTCCGCAGGTTCGGTCCCTTTGTAGATGCTGTCGTAGATCGCCGATTGTCGGGTTTGTGCGTAATCCGCTATCTGCCTGGCAAATTCGCCAGGCCTGTCCTCAGGCACCCGTGCGCCCTGCTCCCCAAGCAGCCCGGTGATTTCAGCTTCGTCAAGTGCTGCCAGAATGACGGCCGGCAGTTCTCCGCTGAGGATATCGGCCCGGGAGACCTGGATCGGTGCTCTGACACGACTGCCCCGTACCCGACGCGCACCGCCGTACTTCACGGATTTGCCGGACACGTACGCGCCGTCGAATACCTCAAGCACCCGATTGGCCGGCCATAGCGGCATTTCAGTAACCAATGGCAAGGCATACGAATACATCTCGTCGATCGGTTGCGTGCCGCGCAACTGCTCGATGACCCGCCCGGCGCCAGAATCGGCCTTGAGCATGCGCATGGCTTGCAGCAGCTGCGGCGGTGGCGATGCGTGATCGAGGTGCATCTTGCGCAACGCGTCATCGCTGACGCCACTGATATCGGCGGCCCTGATCAGCTCGCTGTCGGAAAACGCTTCGCTGCGCAGCCCCATTCGCCGCAGCAGGGTCAGACGGTCCCACGCCAGAGGTCGCTCCAGGGTAAAACGCCAGGCCCCCACACCATTGCTCTCCAGCACAGGCTGATACGCGCCGGCATTGGTTGGATGCTGGATGCGCCATTTACCGAGCGCTTGATCGTACCTCTGTTGGTAAAGCTTGCCGTCGAGCCGGATGTACGTGTTGCCGTCTACCACATACTGGCCCGCTTCATTCGGGGCGAGGCTGGCGTCCAGGCTCACGCTGGATTGATAAGCGCCGAGATCAGGCTTCCACAGCCGGGTTTCACCAGTGGGCAGCGACACCGGGCTCAACTGTTCGAGCACCGGCACAGCCCGGGCGCCAGTAAATGTCTGCACACCGGCGCCGACACCCGCCATGACGCCGATCAGCGCCAGATTCTCCGCCACGTCGATCAGATGGTCTTTTGCTGCCCGGCGATCACCTTCACTCCATTCGACAGCACCCTCAAGGGTTTCGTAGAGCAGCTGACTGGCCATGGCCACCATCATCACTTCGCCGAGTACCGGGACGAACATCGACACCAGGTTCAAGCCGAGCATGCCAACCTGCATCAGGTGGGCGAGCTTGGCGTCACGGGCTTTCGTATCGACGTCGGCCGTCGGCACGGCGTGACTTCGCGCATCGGCAATCGCTTTGTCGCGGTTCTGGGTGAACAGATACTCCCAGAGATCTTCATTCGCCGCCCACAGCCCCCGCCCCGCGCGCCCGATTGTCGACGGAGCGATATAAGGATCAGCCACCGGTTCGAGTTTGACCTTGCGCTCAGGGGGCACTTCACTGATTTTGGTGAAGGCCGAACCGGGGCTGATCGCATCGATGACAGTGGCCCAGGGCGAACGCCAGAATTGCCAGACATCTTTGGGCGAGTCGGCCGCCTCTTGGGTGAATTGACTGAAGTAGTAAGGGCGCTGGTCGCAGGGCAGAAACTGGCTGAGAAACTGTTGGTACCGGGTCGGCGCTGCGCCAGACGCCTCGGTCGCATCGCGGGCGGTCAGCAGGCGTTTGAATTCGCTACGCATCTGCTCATAGCTATAGCGCTTGAGCGGGTGATGTGGATCGTGAGGGATGTACAGGAGCAGCTCATCGCTGTAGCGGTACTTCTCGCAGATCACAAACGCGACGCAACCGGTCAGGCGTTTCTTCATCAAGCCCAGGTCTTTGAACCAGACCTGTTTGTCGCCCATCCACGGATGCATCTCGCCATTGATAACCGACAGGATCATAGTGTAATCCGCCGGTTCGATGTCTTTTTGCAGCAACGCCTGTTCAGCCGCCGCGCGCATCGTGGCTTTCTGGCTGGCTATGAACGGATCGCGGAGTGCGTCTTCTGCCGCCGCATCGGCCGGATGAAAGAACGCCTGCAGATACGTCTGATATTGCTTGCCGATATCCAGGCTGCGGCAAAGCCCCAGGAACTGGCTGACCGTCACGCCAATGCTCACTGATTCGAAAGTGGCCGCAGTCTGGGTCGCCACGAGGAAACCGGACGTCTCGTGATAGGCGCCCGCTTCGCATTCATAGGCTTCAAAATTATGCAGCGCCGCATCGAGCATCGACAGCTTGAGGAACTCAAACGATGCCAACTCTATTTTCAGCACGCCAACATCCACGGGGCGCTTGAGGCACAGCTGGGTTTTGTCGACGTCCACCTGCACCTGATACTGGTCCTTGAGCGCCTTGATCAGCAAGGGCCGGGCAAAAGCCTCGATTTGCTGGAACGACGCCAGACTTTCGTCCAGAGCGTTCTGCGCGGTGACGCTGGCGATAAAACTGTCGGTCAGGGCGGTGCGCTGCGCGGGCATGGCGTCCTGATACCAGGCCGGCAGCGTGGTCGAAACACCTTTTAATGCCTGACGGCGTTGCGTCGATGCGCCGCTCAGCCATGCCGGGACGGATTTCTGCAGAAACCCGCTGTGAATGCTCTGTGTCGCGCTGAGTCTGGCGGGCGGGGTCGACGCCTCGGGCGGCGCCGGTGAATGAGTCGGGATAGCGTCCATGGTCACTCCTTGTTAATGGAGTGGTTAGCAGACCATCTGCCGCTATCCCTTCGGTGGTAGCCGGCTATCGCTCAAGTGTCGATAGGTAAGCGGATGCAAATGTCCCAGCCGAAGCGCAAACGCCCGGCGCGCTAGTCAAATCGGTGATGAAGGACCCGGTCGTGGCGAATGACGGCGCAGTCGAGAGGAAGGTGTTGCGACGGGTTAGAACCGTCGGGTGCAGAGTTGACTATGCTTGTAATGCACGATTTTGCGGAGAGGGATTTATGGACGATCCAGTCGACAACAAACCGCCGACCTTCTGGCAGATGCTGCACAGCGTCATGGCCGCAGCATTCGGCGTACAGAGTGGCAAAAACCGGGAAAGGGATTTCACCCACGGCAAGCCCAGCCATTTCCTGATACTGGGCGTTTTGTTCACAGCCGTTTTCGGTCTGACGCTGTTCGGTATCGTCAAACTGGTGCTGCATCTGGCCGGCGTTTGAAGTGGATATGAGAAATCCGGGCCTTGGCAAAGCGATCGAGCCTTGTCACTGGCGAACCACCGGCTACAGGCGTGCGGTCAGACCCGGAGTTTCGCTCACTGGTGGCTGACCCAGAAGACCGCTGTTCCTACAACGAGAATAATCAGGAACAAAATGGCCCACGCATCGACGCTGCTGTCGCTTTTCCTGGCTTTGGTCGGGTTGCTCATTGCATCGCCTCTTGTCGGTTTTATCGGTGATTGCACATAGACTCGATCAGAGTAAAGACGATGATTGTCCGCACGACAAATGTGGATTAGTTGCAAGCCATTCGCGTTAGGCGATTTGGTTCTTTACATATACTCAAACATCACTTTTGCGCATAACTGCAAACGGGTATATTGCCCCGGCTCCGTGACGGAGTGCGCGGCCGTGCGCGCAGAATTGCAGAGGCAACATCGGACTCCAGCAAGCGAAAACGCAGCGTTTTCCGAGTAGCCCAAGCCTGAGAACAGGACTTATATGTACGTATACGACGAGTACGATCAGCGGATCATCGAGGACCGCGTCAAGCAGTTCCGTGATCAGACCCGACGCTATCTGGCAGGTGAGCTGAGCGAAGAAGAATTCCGCCCCCTGCGCCTGCAAAATGGCCTGTACATCCAGCGCTTTGCGCCGATGTTGCGCGTGGCGGTGCCTTACGGCCAGCTCACTTCGCGCCAGGTGCGCATGATGGCCAAAATCGCCCGCGACTACGACAAGGGCTACGCCCACATCAGTACGCGGCAGAACGTGCAGTTCAACTGGCCGGCGGTGGAAGACATCCCGGACATCCTCGCCGAACTCGCGACCGTGCAGATGCACGCTATCCAGACCAGCGGCAACTGCCTGCGCAACGTTACCACCGACCAGTTTGCCGGCGTCGCCGCCGATGAAGTGATCGACCCGCGTCCATGGTGCGAAATCGTCCGTCAGTGGACCACCTTTCACCCGGAATTCGCTTACCTGCCGCGCAAATTCAAGATTGCCGTGAATGGCTCGACCAGCGACCGCGCTGCCATTGAAGTTCACGACATCGGTCTGGAACCGGTCTACAACGCCGCAGGCGAGCTGGGCTTCCGCGTGCTGGTCGGCGGTGGTCTCGGTCGTACGCCGGTGGTCGGCGCGTTCATCAATGAATTCCTGCCGTGGCAGGACCTGTTGAGCTACCTCGACGCCATTCTGCGTGTGTACAACCGCTATGGCCGTCGTGACAACAAATACAAGGCGCGGATCAAGATCCTCGTCAAGGCGCTCACGCCAGAAGTGTTCGCGCAGAAAGTCGACGCGGAAATGGAGCATCTTCGCGGTGGCCAGACCACGCTGACCGAAGCCGAACTGCATCGCGTCGCCAAGCACTTTGTCGACCCGGACTACAAGGTCCTCGACAACCAGACCGCACAACTGGCCGATCTGGACAAAGAGCATCCGGGCTTCGCCCGCTGGCGTAGCCGCAACACCCTGGCGCACAAGAAGCCGGGCTATGTCGCTGTAACGCTGTCGTTGAAGCCGACCGGTGTTGCCCCGGGCGACATCACTGACAAGCAGCTCGACGCTGTGGCCGATCTGGCCGACCGCTACAGCTTCGGTCAACTGCGCACCTCTCACGAGCAGAACATCATCCTCGCCGATGTCGAGCAGAGCCAGCTGTTCACCCTGTGGGGCGAGTTGCGAGAAGGCGGTTTCGCCACGCCGAACATCGGCCTGCTGACCGACATCATCTGCTGCCCGGGCGGTGACTTCTGCTCACTGGCCAACGCCAAGTCGATCCCGATTGCCGAATCGATCCAGCGTCGCTTCGACGATCTGGATTACCTGTTCGACATCGGTGAGCTGGACCTGAACATCTCCGGTTGCATGAATGCCTGCGGTCACCACCACGTTGGCCATATCGGCATTCTCGGCGTCGACAAGAAAGGCGAAGAGTTCTATCAGGTTTCCCTCGGCGGCAGCGCCAGCCGTGATGCGAGCCTGGGCAAGATCCTCGGCCCGTCCTTCGCACAGGAAGCCATGCCTGACGTGATCTCGAAGCTGATCGACGTGTACGTTGAACAACGCACCGAAGACGAGCGCTTCATCGACACCTATCAGCGTATTGGCATCGACCTCTTCAAGGAACGCGTCTATGCAGCGAATCATTAAGAACAACGAAGTCGTCGACGAGACCTGGCACTTGCTGCCGAAGGATTTCAACATCGATGAGATCAGCAACTGCGACGATCTGATCGTTCCTCTGCAGTTGTGGCGCGAGCACAGCCGCATGCTCAAGGCCCGCGACGGCGGTCTCGGCGTATGGCTGGATGCTGACGAGGAAGCCGAAGAAATCGGTGAAGACGTCGGTGAGTTTCAAGTGATCGCGCTGAATTTCCCGGCGTTCACCGATGGCCGCAGTTACTCCAATGCCCGTCTGCTGCGTGACCGTTATGGTTTCAAAGGCGAGTTGCGCGCGATTGGCGATGTACTGCGGGACCAACTGTTCTACATGCATCGCTGCGGTTTCGACGCCTTTGCCATTCGCGCGGACAAAGACCCGTACGAAGCACTGGAAGGCCTCAAGGACTTCTCGGTGACCTACCAGGCCGCCAGTGACGAACCACTGCCGCTGTTCCGTCGGCGCTGAGCCTAGAGCTTTTGTTGCGGACACAAAAACGCCGGTCATATGACCGGCGTTTTTTTATGCCTGGTGTTTATCAGAAGCGTTGCTGGGTAAGACGACTCCACCAGCTCAACAGCACGCGGTCCACCGAGCCACTGGCAGCCATGCCGATGCGTTCCTGCAGGCTTTTGCGCTCGGCGTAGTGCAGGTGATAGACCTCCGCCTGTTTGGCTTTCTGCGCCAGGTATTCATCGCTGGTCTTCAGTTCGTCCACCAGTTGGTTTTCCAGCGCAGCGATACCGAGCCACACCTCACCGGTAGCCACCTCATCGATCGCCAGTTGCGGGCGATAACGGGCGACGAAGTTTTTGAACAGGCGATGGGTGATGTCGAGGTCCTCCTGGAACTTTTCGCGGCCCTTTTCAGTGTTTTCGCCAAACACGGTCAGAGTGCGTTTGTATTCACCGGCGGTCAGCACTTCGAAATCGATATCGTGCTTTTTCAGCAGGCGATTGACGTTGGGCAATTGCGCGACCACGCCGATCGACCCGAGGATGGCGAACGGAGCGCTGATGATCTTGTCGCCGATGCACGCCATCATGTAACCGCCACTGGCTGCGACCTTGTCGATACAAACGGTCAACGGCACGCCCGCCTCACGGATTCGGGCCAGCTGTGACGACGCCAGACCGTAGCTGTGCACCATGCCGCCGCCACTTTCCAGACGCAGAACCACTTCGTCTTTCGGCGTGGCCAGGGTCAGCAGCGCGGTGATCTCGTGGCGCAGGCTCTCGGTGGCGGAAGCCTTGATATCGCCGTCGAAGTCGAGCACGAACACCCGAGACTTGGTCTCAGGCTTGTTCTTCTGTTTCTTCGCGCTTTTTTCCGTTTTCGCTTCGCCCTTGCGTAAAGCCTTGAGCTGATCCTTGTCGAGCAGGGTCTGCTCCAGCCGTTCACGCAGACCCTTGTAGAAATCGTTGAGTTTACTGACCTGCAACTGGCCCGCCGATTTGCGTCGACCCTTGCTGCGCAACGCGGCGAAACTGGCCAGCACCACCAGAATGGCGATCACCAATGTGACAGTCTTGGCCAGAAAACTGGCGTATTCGGTGAAAAAATCCACAGAGACTCCTCAAAGCAATGCGTGAAACTGTAATACACGCGGAATGGCTCCAGCATACCCATGCGCCGGCTCATCGGCCAGCCGTGAAACCTCTGGCAACATGCCTGTAACGGGCATTTCAAACAAGCGTATGTTTTTTCATTGACAGCCTTACGCCATCCTCATAACCTCGCCTGACCTTCAACGTACCGGGACGACGCGGACGTGGGCAGCATCTACTTGATACGACATGGCCAGGCCTCCTTTGGTGCAGACGATTACGACGTCCTGTCGCCGACCGGTGTGCGTCAGGCAGAAATCCTCGGCCAGCACCTTGCCGATCTCGGCATCAGCTTTGATCGTTGCCTTGCCGGTGACCTGCGTCGTCAACAGCACACGGCCACCAGTGCACTGGAGCAATTCAGCGCCAGAGGCCTGCCGGTACCCGTCCTGGAAACCGATTCCGCCTTCAACGAATTCGATGCCGATGCGGTGATCCGCGCCCTGCTCCCGGCCATGCTGCCGGAAGAGCCGGAAGCCCTCGACATCCTGCGCAACGCCGCGCAAAACCGCAGTGAATTCCAGCGCATCTTCGCCCTGATCGTCGAGCGCTGGCTTGCTGGCACCTGCGACACACCCGGACTGGAAAGCTGGCTGGGTTTCGTCGAGCGGGTTCAGGCCGGGCTGCACCGCATCCTCGATCTGGCAGAAAAGAACCAGAAAATCGCCGTGTTCACCTCCGGTGGCACCATCACTGCCCTGCTCCACCTGATTACGCAAATGCCTGCCAGACAGGCCTTTGAACTGAACTGGCAAATCGTCAACACCTCGCTCAACCAACTGAAGTTTCGCGGTCGCGAGGTGGCTCTGGCTTCCTTCAACAGTCACGCACACCTGCAACTGCTGAAGGCCCCGGACCTCATCACTTTTCGCTGAGTCCGGCTTACTGTGACCCTGGCTGTAACCATCCAGCTCCCATGACCAAGAAAGGATCGAACCATGACCTCCGTAGCTGATGCCGTAAAAGCAATGCAAGCCAAGTTCAACCCAGCCGCCGCTGCCGGTCTGGACCTGGTCTTCGGTTTCAACATTACCGACGAAGACAAGCAATACGCACTGATCGTCAAAGACGGCACCTGCGACATCCAGGAAGGTGAAAACCCGGACGCCAACTGCACGCTGGTGCTGGACAGCCAGACCCTCAAAGACATCGTCAGCGGCGAAACCGACGGCATGCAAGCCTTCATGGGCGGCAAGCTGCGCGTTGAAGGCGACATGATGCTGTCGATGAAACTGTCCGAGCTGTTCCCTTCGTAAGAAGCTGCCTGGTCAAACACACATCCCGCCCTTTTGGCGGGATTTGTCGTTGATGCAAGGGGAATCAGCGCAGGGCTCGGCTTCGCGCTCCGCTCGCGGAGGTACGATCAACCCTCCTGCAACAACCGCGTATCCAGCCCAAACCGCTCTTGCGAAACCATCCTGAACTGACCCTCCGCCAGATCGCAACTCACCAGTAAATTCCACGAGTGCCGCGTTGCCACCGAAGGCACCAGAACAAATGGATGTTCAGCCAACAGTGCATCGGCAAACTTTCGCTGGTTGGGCGAGGTTTTGATCGGGGTGAGCCACTGCGGGTTGGGCACATCCTCAGGCTGCACGATTCTGACGCTGGCGTCGTGGGTGATCTCAAAACAGGTCAACACATAGGGCTCCTGATCAAGCGCATCAAAACTGCCGTGGGCCGCCACTTCCAGAATCGCCGTGGATGGGTCGACCGACGCATAAACGACTCTGCGCCCAGGCGTATTCCAGCGGCCGCCGTCCAGTTTCGAACCCAGCCCGCTATTCCAGGTAGCGCTGTACATCTCGCGATCCAGCCGCCAGGCATACCAGCGATCATCCCAGGGCAAGGGATTCATTGATAAACCCCGTATTTGATCTGGTTCAGATACTCCTCCACCATCCTGAACCCCAACGCATGCCCGACCAGATCGAGCGGCACATGACCATAGAAGTATGTGGCGCTTTGCTGCAGCCATGACTCGGCCTTGGCCTGTCGCCCGAACACCTCAATGGCCAGCTCCAGCGCCGCGGCATATTGGTAGGCGATGATGCTCTGTGGCGTGTCCAGGCGCACCGGCACGCCCTCCTTGAGCAGACGTCGCACGGTTCTCACAGATTTGCCGGTGATACGTTTGACCATCTCTCCCTGTTGGTACAGCTCGGAGGTTGCGATCATGTTGACCACATCGAGCAGCTCAAATCCTTCGCTTGTGCAGCGCAGGACGAGCATCGGGTCGTCGCCGGTGTCCTGCCCACGCAGAAGCAACTCCGAAGGCGTACCCTCGAGCTTCTTCAAGCCTGTGAGCCGCGGCGCTTTGGCGGTCGGCATGGCGACGTCCTCCGAGGGGCATCTGGCGCGATCGTCGCGCCAGTAGTGGCGAGGGGAGTAAGCAGGCGTGTGGCTTTCAATCAGTGGGATTCGCATAGTCCATCCTTTGTCCGGGTCCAGAGCGATCTGTGCGCTCGATGACTTCAATGTCAGGACTGATGCTATAGACCCAGCGTCCGACGACCAACCTGAAAAAGTCGTCAGAAATATCCCCTCATCTGATCAAAACGCTCCTGTTTCCGTAGGACCCAAACGCAATTTTCAGCGGTGTAATCCGTTGCTGCTTTCAAGTTGGGGCGAGGGACTTTTGACTTACAATGCGCTCCACCTCCAGATACCGGCCCTGCTCCATGGACATCGACCTCGCCCGCACTTTCCTCGAAATCGTCCGTCACGGCAGCCTCGCCGCCGCCGCGCAGAAGCTGTTCGTCACGCAAACCGCGATCACCGCACGGGTGCAGAAGCTCGAAAGCCAGTTAGGCAGCACGCTGTTCGTGCGCAATCGCGCCGGAGCGAAGTTGACGGCCAATGGCGAAGCGTTCGTGATTTATGCCAATCAATTGGTACAGACCTGGGAAGCCGCGCGCCGCGACTTGCCGCTGCCCGAGGGTTATCACAACGTTCTGCACATCGGTGGCGAGGTCAGCCTGTGCAATCCGCTGATGCTCAGTTGGGCGGCGGAACTGCGCGAGAAAATCCCCGGCCACGCACTGCGTATGGAAATCCGCGATGGCGAAAATCTTTTACGTCAGCTCGAACTCGGTGTGCTCGATGCCGCGCTGGTTTATCAACCGGAATACTGGCCGGGCCTGCAGGTCGAGCAAGTGCTGGAAGAAAAACTGATTCTGGTGCGCGCGCCCGAGCGTCCCGAACCATACGTCTACATCGACTGGGGCCCGGATTTCCGCCGTCAGCACGACGCCGCCCTACCGGAAAAAGCCAAAGCCGCGCTGAGCTTCAACCTTGGTCCGCTGGCCCTGCAATACATCCTCGAACATGGCGGCAGTGGTTATTTCCGCACCCGGGTCGTGCGCACTTATCTGGAAACCGGCGCGCTGGAAGCCGTCACCAAAGCGCCGGAATTCGGTTATCCGACCTATCTGGTGTATTCCCGTGATCGCGACTCGGCCGTGCTGCAGCAGGCCTTCGATCTGTTGCGCGAAGTGATCCGCACCGATGACGACTGGTCACAACGCTGGAATCCGTTGAGCTGATGCAGCGCTTGCAGTCCAGAGCATGGCATTTGTGACCTCAACGTTCGCCCTGCACAAGTCAGCGGATCGGCTAATCTGCCGGGTATAACAACAATACCCGCAGGTGAAACGCATTGAGGCAGACCACCGAGGCATTCCGCGGCCGTTACCGCGCGGCCATTCATCCTTTATACAACCCGTGGCTGCATGGCGCGTTCGTGCTGCTGTTCGGGATTCTCGCGATTGCTGCGTTCTGGCACACAGTAGATTCGGTGAGCTGGCTGGAGTGGCTGACCGTGCCGCTGAGCCTGTTGTTGTTCAACTTCGGCGTGTACATGGTCCATCGTCATTTGGGTCATCACAAAAAAGCTTTCGCGAAGATGTTCTACGCGCGGCATGCCGGCGACCATCACAGTTTTTTCACCCCCGGCAACATGAGCTACGACAGCGCTCGGGACTGGCGGGTGATTCTGTTTCCAGCCTGGCTGATCGTCATTCATACGCTATTGATCACCCTGCCGCTGTGGTGGCTGCTCGCGCAGATCAACGCCAATGTCGCCGGGCTGTTCGCCGGGTGCATGGTGCTTGGCTATCTGCTCTACGAAGTGTTCCATGCCTGCGAACATCTGCCGCCGCAAAATCCGTTGGCCCGTTTGCCGTGGATCCGCCAGATGCGCCGTCTGCACGAATTGCATCACCGCCGCGAGCACATGCAGGAGCGCAATTTCAACATCGTTCTGCCCTTGATGGACTTCCTGTTCGGCACGCTGTACCGCGAGCCGGAACCCGCCCCTTTGAGTCATTCGAAAATGCCCATGACGCGCATGCAGCACCAGATCGATATCCCCGGCGAACCGGTCGCCGTGCTGGCCTATGCCGCCAGCGTCAGTCACTGGCCGGAATGGCATCCCTCTTCATTGAAGATTGACGGCCCGCAAGGTCCACTGCATGCCGGGGCGCGTTTCGAAGAGGATATCCATGCCGGCGGACGTGCCGGTCACTTGCGCTGGGAAGTCACTGAATATCTGCCGGGACGGCGCTGGTGCGCACGCGCGCAAAGTGATCAGGGCCTGTCCCTGCGGCTGACTTACGAGTGTTCGGCGGAGGCTGGCGGCACGCGATTCGTGCGTACGCTGGAATATCGCTTTGACGGCTTGCTCATGCGTCTGGCTAATCGCCTGTTGCTCAAGCGGCGCATTGAGCGCGAGTCTGCCGCGTCCATGCTCGCCCTGCGCTACAAGGCTGCCGAGCGTATCGGCACGGCGAGGGCCAGCGTGTGAAACTACGTTATGTGCTGTGCCTGCTGATCGTTCTTGTCATCGCCTTCTTGTTATTGCTGCCGACCAAAGTCGAACCGGTGGCCTGGACGCCGCTACCGGCGCCGTCGTTGAGAGACGGGATCTACGCGGACAACCAGCGCCTCAAAGGTGTGGCGAAGGTCGGGCCGAGCGACATCGAAGGGCCGGAGGCGTTGCTACTGGAAGACGAATTCCTCATCACCGGATTGCACGACGGCCGATTGATTCGCAGCAGCCTCGACGGTACGCAGCGCAAGGTTCTCGCCGACACCGGCGGCCGCCCGTTGGGCCTGGCCCGTCATCCGAACGGCATGCTGGTGATTGCCGACGCGGTCAAAGGTTTGTTGTCTCTCGATGCACAGGGCCGCGTGATCCCCTTGACCACCGAAGCCAACGGTTTGCCATTTGGCTTCACTGATGATGTAGCGGTCGACAAGTCCGGCCACTATGCCTATTTCAGTGATGCCTCGAGCCGCTGGGGCTATGGCCATGACGGTGAGGCAATCATCGAGCACGGCGCCGACGGCCGTTTGCTGCGTTACGACTTTCAGAGCGGCAAGACCAGCGTGCTGCTCGACAAGCTGCAGTTCGCCAACGGTGTCACCCTGGGCCCCGACGAAGCCTACGTGCTGGTCAACGAAACCGGCGCTTATCGCATCAGCCGCTACTGGGTGAGCGGACCGAAGGCCGGCACCAATGATGTGTTCATCGACAACTTGCCGGGGCTGCCGGACAACCTCTCGTTCAATGGCAGCAATCGTTTCTGGGTAGCGCTGTATGCACCACGCAATGCCCTGCTCGACGGCACGGCTGAACATCCGTTTTTGCGCAAGATGATCGTGCGGGCGTTGACGGTTTTGCCCAAGCCTGTCGAAAAGCGCGGGTTTGTGCTGGGACTGGATCTGGACGGCAAGGTAATTGCCAGTTTGCAGGATGCGAGCGATGGCAATTATTCACCGATCACCACGGTGCGCGAGTATGGGCAGTGGTTGTATTTCGGCTCGTTGAAGGCGACGCATATGGGGCGGATGGGGTTGGATTCGGCGCTGAAGTAAAACAGTAAAATTTTCACCATATGGACCGACGCTATCGCTGGCAAGCCAGCTCCCACAGTGTCCATATGAACACCAAATATGTGTCCACCAGAAGAACCTGTGGGAGCTGGCTTGCCAGCGATTGCGCATTTCAATGTGGGAGCGAGCCTGCTCGCGAAGGCGGTCTGTCAGTTGCCGGAACGGTCGAACTTCTCCGGATCTTCATCCTCCGGCAGCTCTTTCACGGTTTTTTCCGGATGCGCAGTGGTATGCGACGGGCTGTTCGGTTCAGGACGGGTAGGAATCGGGTCGAAGCCGCCCTGCTCTTCACTGGGGAATTTGGGGTCGTTCATGAGGCACCTCGCAACGAGTCGATGGTTTGCAGACTCTGCACATTGGAGGTGCCATTGACCGTTGCCGTTCCCTTCAAAGTGTGACCGCAGGTCGGGCGATTACTGTCCCGTCAGCGGCTGCCCGGCCAGTTGGGCAACGATCTGTTCCTTGACGATCACACGCTTCTCTTTGAGCTTCTTCAGCTCGTCGTCAGTGGGGGCGTCTGACTGCGCGTTCTCGGCTTCGACCACAGCCTTATCCACGTCGAAATACTTGTTGAGCAGCGAGTCCAGCTTCGGATCCTCGGAGCGTTTTTGCTCGATCTCTTCCTTTTTGCACCCCAGGTCCTGATACAGATCATGTGAAACCGGCATGAAACACCTCCATCAAATTGATCGACAACCAGCGCGACCGATGCGCTGACTCTTTATCAGCATGGCCTTGCGCAACGGCTTCTGTCGACACCCTGTCAGACCAGCGGTTGCCGTTCGTCGCCCTGTCGGAAATGCGATAAAACCTTTGGCTTCTGCGTTCGCTCCATTGGATAACGCTCACAAAAACCTGCGTGGAGATACCCAATGGACGGATTCAACCTGCGTCATCTTGCTCTGGCTGTTGCCCTGTCTGCCGGCATGGGCAGCGCCTTTGCCGCGACCGACAACGATTTTGTCGATAACGCCGCCGCCGGTGGCATTGCTGAAATCGAAACCAGTCGCCTGGCCCTGGAAAAAAGCCAGTCCGCTGACATCAAAGCCTTTGCCAACCAGATGATCACCGATCACAGCAAGGCCAACGACGAACTGGCGGCGATTGCCAAAGCCAACGACATCGAAGTTCCGGACACCACCACCCTGGTCAAACAAGCCAAGGAAAAGATTCTCGACATGCGCGATGAATCCTTCGATGCGGCCTACGCCAACAACCAGGTCAAGGCGCACGAAGAAACCATCGAGCTGTTCAAGAAACAGGCGAACACTGTGACCGATGACAAGGCCAAAGGCGCAACCGAACTGAAAGCGTTCGCGCAGAAAATGCTCCCGGCGCTGGAAAAACATCTGGCCCACGCCAAAGAGCTGCAAGCCAAACACCCGAGCAAGTAACCGCCCGGCAATAAAAAGGCCGCATCATCCGATGCGGCCTTTTGCGTTTTGGCGATCAACCGCCATCGGTGTCGATATCGGCGTCGGTGCTTTCGCCCGGTTCAGGACGATCCGGGTCAGGCTTGAATCCAGGGCTGAAGTCGTTGCTGTTGTCATTGTGATGCTGTTTCTGATCGACCTCGGCAGCCGCGCTGTCCGCCCGTCCTTCTTCGGCCGGTGCAGGCTGGGATTGCCCCGGCGTTTGCGGGTCGATGGCCGGGTCGTTGCGGTTAATTGACTCTGAGGACTGATTTTGCTGTTGCGGCGCTTGCTCGTTCATATCCACCTCATTCATAGTCCTGCCTCCTTCTTCCAGCGCGACTGGAAAACGTCGGGCATGCAGATTCGAAGCCTGACGCCGTAGATTCGTTCAAAAGATCGTTGCCTGCCGCCACGCCGACTAGAGTTACCGGGGCGTTCGACGCGGCAGGCAGAAAAAATCACCGCTGGCTGAACAACTATTTCAAGCGGCAAATGTCAGTCAAATCGCGCCGCTCATTTCGCCGAGCCGGCCCCTATACGTAACGGAGCGACACGCACATGGCAGCACTGCAGAACAGCACAGTTGAAGCAATCAAGAACAATCAGGCTCAACTGTTGAGCGAATGGACCAAACGCCTCGAGGCCAGCGGCGCCACGCGCAATCTCAAGGAACACGACCTCGCTCAGCAAACCCGCGACCTGCTGAGCCTGCTGCTCACCGGTCTGGAAAACGGCAACGGCAGCAAGATTGCCGCCGCTGGCTGGGAAGATACCCGTCAGTTCCTTGAAAAGCTGTCGCAGAGCCGCGCCCTGCTCGGCCAGGATTCCCAACAAACCGCCAACTTCATCTTCGCCTTGAAAGGTCCGCTGTTCGCCCTGTTGCAAAATCATTATCAGGATCAGCCGGCACTGCTCGCCGAGCAACTGCTGGAAGTTTCCGAACTGCTCGACACCGTCGGCATGCACACCATCGGCACCTTCCAGAAATCCCGTGAAGCGGTGATCAAGCGTCAGCAGGAAGAACTGCTGGAACTGTCGACCCCTGTCGTCAAGCTGTGGGATGGCGTCCTCGCCCTGCCAATGATCGGCACCCTCGATTCGCAGCGCACCCAAGTGGTAATGGAATCGCTGCTGCAACGCATCGTCGACACCGGTTCGGAAATCGCCATCATCGACATCACCGGCGTGCCGACCGTTGACACCCTGGTCGCCCAGCACCTGCTGAAAACCGTGACCGCAATCCGTCTGATGGGCGCCGATTGCATCATCAGCGGCGTGCGTCCGCAGATTGCGCAAACCATCGTGCACCTGGGTCTGGACCTGCAAGGCGTAGTGACCAAGGCCAATCTGGCCGACGCATTGAAACTGGCCCTGACTCGCCTGGGCATCAGCCTCGGCAAAGCGGTCTGAGCCGATGGAGCGTATTCCGATTCTTCAGATGGGCGATTTGCTGCTGGTGACCATTCAGGTCGACATGCACGATCAACTCGCCATGACCCTGCAGGACGATCTGTCCGAGCGCATCAGCCGGACCTCGGCGCGTGGGGTGTTGATCGACATCTCGGCGCTGGACATGGTCGATTCTTTCATCGGGCGCATGATCGGCACGATTTCCGGGCTGTCGAAAATCATGGACGCGGAAACCGTGCTGGTCGGCATGCAGCCGGCCGTGGCGATCACGCTCGTTGAGTTGGGCATGACTTTGCCGGGCGTCAGCACCGCCCTCAACGTCGAACGCGGAATGAAACTGCTGCAGGATCGAGTACGCCTGCAATGACCGTGCGCAGCAGTGGTACTCAACCCATCCTGATCGAACAGGACGTGGTACTGGCCCGCCAGACCACGCGCAAGCTCGCCACCGAATGCGGCATGCGCCTGATCGACCTGACCAAACTGGTCACCGCCGTCAGCGAGCTGGCGCGCAACACCATGGTCTATGGCGGCGGCGGCGACATGGATTGGCAGATCCTCGAGGAAAACGGCCGGGTCGGTTTGCGCATCACGTTCCGCGACGAAGGCCCGGGCATCCCCGACATCAAACTGGCGATGACCGACGGCTGGACCTCCGGCAGCGGTCTGGGTCTGGGCCTGACTGGTGCCAAGCGTCTGGTCAATGAATTCGAACTCGACACTGAGCCCGGCAAAGGCACGCGCATTACGATTACACGATGGACATGAATATCACCGGGTCGTTGACCCAGGTTCTGCCGATCGAGGACAGCAGCCAGATCGGCCACGCGCGGCGCACTGCGCAGAAACTCGCCGAGCAGCATGGCTTCGACGAAAACGATGCCGGCCGTGTGGCGCTGGTCGCGACGGAACTGACGAGCAACGTACTCAAGCATGCCCAGCGCGGTGAGTTTCATCTGCGTGTCCTGGCTCGGCCGGATAACGGTTTCGGCATCGAAATGCAGACCGTCGATCGGGCTCAGGGCTTTGATCTGGATGCCTGTCTGGCGGATGGCTTTTCCACTGGCGGCACACAAGGCATCGGCCTCGGCGCCGTATCGCGGCAGACCAACGTGTTTGATGTCTACGCCGACCACCGTGGCGCAGTGCTGCTGGCGCGAATTTTTCCGCGTAGCGATCGTCAGGCTGATATCCGTTTTGGGGTCAGTCAGCATTCGCTGCATGCCGATCCAGCCTGCGGCGATGTCTGGCACCTGGCGTATCAAGACTGTCGAATCAGCGCGCTGGTGGTCGATGGCCTCGGCCATGGCGAGGACGCCGAGCGTGCGGGCCTGGCCGGGGCACAGGCATTCGCCCGGGCACCGTTTGCCGATCCTGTGGTATTGATGGAAGACCTGCATCAGGAAATGCTCGGCACGCGCGGCGGCGCAGTCGCTTTCGCGCAGTTCGACAGCCAGCGCGATGGCCTCACGTTCGCCGGTGTCGGTAATATCGGCGCCAGCTTGCTCGACCCGGCAAAGTCACGCGGGCTGGCCTCGCATCCCGGCATCGTCGGCGGCCAGTACCGTAAAGCCAAACCCTTTGACTATGCTCACGTGAACGGACATTTATTGATCATGTACAGCGACGGCTTACAGTCCCGTTGGAATCTCAAAGACTACCCCGGACTGGTGCATCGCCATCCGTCCGTGATAGCCAGCGTCCTGCACCGCGATTTCTGTCGTGGCCGCGATGACGTGACGGTGCTGGTCGTTGACCTGGAGGCCACCCATGGCTGAATCGACAACCCTGAGCCCTGCTGAACAGGCGGCGCTCATCGCGCAGTTGCAGCGTGAAAACACCGCCCTGCGCGAAGAGCTCGATGAAACCAACCAGGGCGTGCTGGCGCTGTATGCCGAACTTGATAACCAGGCCGACGAACTGCGTCAGGCGTCGGATCTCAAGAGCCGTTTCCTGTCGTACATGAGCCATGAATTCCGCACGCCGCTGGGTTCGATCCTGAGCATCAACAGCCTGCTCGCTGACGAACTCGACGGCCCGCTCAGTCCTGAGCAGCACAAGCAAGTGGCGTTTGTCAGCACGGCTGCCCGCGAGCTCAGCGACATGGTTGATGACCTGCTGGATCTGGCGAAGATCGAAGCCGGGCGCATCAGCATCTCGCCGGCCTGGTTCGACATGTTCGACCTGTTCTCGGCCCTGCGCGGGATGTTCCGGCCGATCGTCGATGCTTCGGCGGTGGATTTGATTTTCGAAGAGCCGCTGGGCCTGCCGCGTCTGTATACCGATGACAAGAAGCTCGGGCAGATCCTGCGCAACTTCATTTCCAACTCGCTGAAATTCACCACCCGTGGCGAAGTGCGGGTATCGGCGCGCATGGAAGGTGAAGACAAGGTGCGCTTTGCCGTAAGCGACACTGGCATCGGCATCGCGGCCGAGCTGCATGACACGCTGTTCGAAGATTTCTCACAGGTCGATTCACCACTGCAGAAACGTCTGCGCGGCACCGGTCTGGGTCTGTCACTGTGCAAGCGTTTCGCCGCCCTGCTCGGCGGTGAAGTCGGGGTAGACAGTACGCCGGGCGTGGGCTCGACGTTCTTTGTCATCATCCCGCTGGCGATCGCTCTGGAGAACGTCGATGAATGGTGACATCCGCCTGTTGATCGTCGATGACAACGTCGCTACCCGTTACGCACTGCGTCGGCGCCTGGAGCGCCATGGCTACACGGTGCTCGAAGCCGGCACCGGCAGCGACGGTCTGGCCTTGATCGAGAGCGAAGCCCTCGATGCGTTGATCCTTGATGTCAACCTGCCGGACATGAGCGGCTTCGACATCGTCCGCCTGCTGCGCGCCGACCCACGCACTGCGCTGTTGCCGGTGATTCATGTGTCAGCGGCGTCGATCCAGACCGGCGACATCATCACCGGCCTCAACGCGGGCGCCGATGCCTATCTGATTCACCCGGTCGACCCCGATGTACTGCTGGCGACGTTGCGTACCCTGCTGCGGGTGCGCGACACGGAGAATGCCCTGCGCGAGAGCGAGGCACGTTTCCGCGAGATTTTCGCCAATGTCTCGGCACCGATCGCGGTGCTCGATGCCAACCTCAAAGTACATGAATGCAATCACGCCTTTGCTCAGTTGATTGTCGATAACCGCGATCCGCAGGCGCTGCGAGAATGCTTCGCTGAGGATCAATGCTCGATTCTCGATGAGTTGCGCTTGCGGCTGGTCGACGGCGAGCGCTGGAAAGGCACGCTGAACATGCGCGTGCAGGGTGAAATTCGCGAAACCGAATGGCAGATTTCGCCGTATCGCACGCCAGAGCTGAGCCTGGTGTTCGTCGAGGACGTCACCGAACACCGCCACCGCGAGCGCTCGCACCTGGCGCGGCTGGATGACACCACCACGCAACTGGCCAAGGAGGTCGCCGAACGCGTGCATGCCGAAGCGCAATTGCTGCAAGTGCAGAAAATGGATGCACTGGGCAAGCTCACCGGCGGTATCGCTCACGACTTCAACAATCTGCTGACCGGGATCATCACCAGTCTGGAACTGATCCAGAAACGCGTGGCCGATGAGCGTCTGGACAAAGTGCAGTTCTATACCGAAGCGGCGCTGAACTCAGCGATGAGCGCGGCCTCGCTGACCCATCGCCTGCTGGCATTCGCCCGTCAGCAGCCGCTCGATACGCGGCCGGTGGACATCAACGAGCATGTCCGCTCGCTGGAAGAACTGCTGGTGCGCACCATCGGCGAGCGCATCACCCTCAAGCTGGAACTGACCAACAAACCGGCGATTGCGCTGGTCGACCCGGTGCAGCTGGAAAGCGCGGTGCTCAACCTGGTGATCAACGCCCGCGATGCCCTGCCCTCCGGCGGCAATATCTGGGTCAATACTTACGCCGCTTATTCCCACGGCGATCCGAATCTGGCCGATGGCGCTTACGTGGCGCTGTCGGTACGCGACGACGGCACCGGCATCGAACACAACGTGATCGACAAGGTGTTCGAGCCATTCTTCACTACCAAGCCGCTGGGCCAGGGCACCGGGCTCGGTCTGTCGACGATCTACGGTTTTGCCCGTCAGTCCGGCGGTGACGCGCACATCCGCAGCGTCGCCCGCCGTGGCACCGAAGTGACCATCATGCTGCCCGGCACCAACGACCCGACCGGCGCCGACGCGCCAGTGCCGGTGCCCGACGCCCAAGGCAGTGGCGAGCATGTGCTGATCGTTGAGGACATGGCCACGGTGCGCTTGTTCGTTACCGAAGTGCTGGAAGACGCCGGCTATCGCTGTACGCAAGTGGCGGATATCGAATCGGCGCTGGAGCGCTTGCAGAATGACCCGTCGATCGACCTGCTGCTATCTGACGTCGGCTTGCCGCGCATGAGCGGCCGTGAACTGGCGGATGTTGCCCGTGGCTGGCACGAAGGGCTGCCGATCCTGTTCATGACCGGCTACGCGGAAACCGCGCTCAACCGCCAGGTCTTCCTTGGCACCGGCATGGACATGCTGGTCAAACCGTTCCAGATCAGTGAACTGCTCGACAAGGTCCGCCGCACAATCGATGGCGCCTGAACTGACGCCAATCCCCCTGTGGGAGCTGGCTTGCCAGCGATGGCGGCCAGCAAGGCGCTGCAGTTATCGGCTCAAAGCTCGGGCAAGAAATGGCGCGGTCTTGCTCTTCTTGCTCGCCGCAACTTTCTGCGGTGTGCCGGCGGCGACGATCCTGCCGCCCTGATCGCCGGCCCCGGGGCCGATGTCGATTACCCAGTCGCTCTGCGCGACCACACGCATTTCGTGTTCGACGACGATCACCGTGTGCCCCGCCGTCACCAGCGTATCGAGTTGTTCCAGCAAGCGATCGACATCCCTCGGGTGCAATCCAGTGGTCGGTTCATCCAACACATACAAAGTCGCGCCACGCTGGCTGCGCTGCAACTCGGTCGCCAGTTTGATTCGCTGCGCCTCACCGCCGGACAGTTCCGTGGCCGGTTGCCCCAGGCGCAGGTAGCCCAGGCCAATATCGCGCAGCACTTCCAGCGAACGACGAATCCCCGCCTGCTCGGCAAATACCGCCACCGCTTCATCGACGGTCAGTTGCAACACCTGAGCGATGCTCAAGCCTTGCCAGAGAATCGCCAGGGTCTGCGGGTTATACCGCGCGCCGTGGCACGTTGGGCACGGCGCATACACGCTGGGCATGAACAGCAATTCCACGCTGACAAACCCCTCACCCTCGCACGTGGCGCATCGGCCCTTGGCGACGTTGAAGGAAAACTGCCCGGCGTCATAGCCCGCCGCTTGTGCCTCGGGAGTCGCGGCGAACAGCTTGCGCACGTTATCGAACAAACCGGTGTAGGTCGCCAGATTGGAGCGCGGTGTACGGCCGATCGGTTTCTGGTCAACCTGCACCAGCCGTTTGATCGACTCCAGGCCGGCGCTGATCTGGCCAGTGCTGGGCGGTGGCGTGTCATCTTCCAGGCTCGGTTCTTCTGGCTCGGCCTCGGCCACCGGACGGCCCAACTGCGCGCCGACCAGTTCCAACAAGGCCTGACTGACCAGACTCGACTTGCCAGAGCCCGATACGCCGGTCACCGAGGTGAAACAGCCCAAGGGGAATTCGGCGCTGAGATTGTTCAGGTTGTTGCGCGTGACACCATCCAGTTTCAACCATCCGCTCGGCTTGCGCGCGCCGCGCTCAGAGCGTTGGTTTTCGGCGAACAGATAGGCGCGAGTCTGCGAATCTGCAACATCAGCAAGTCCCGCAGGCGGACCGCTGTACAGCACGCGCCCGCCCTTCTCGCCTGCCGCCGGACCGACGTCGATCAGCCAGTCGGCGCGGCGCATGGTTTCGACATCGTGCTCGACCACAAACAGCGTATTGCCGTCCGCCTTCAACCGTTGCAAGGCCTCGAACAATGCCTCGCCATCCGCCGGATGCAGGCCGGCAGATGGTTCATCCAAAACATAAATCACCCCGAACAGCTGCGACCCCAATTGCGTGGCCAGGCGCAAACGCTGCAATTCGCCAGACGACAAGGTTGGCGTACTGCGTTCCAGCGCCAGATAACCCAGGCCGAGATCGGTCAGGGTGCTGACCCGCTCCAGCAGATCTTCAGCAATGCGCTGCGCCGCCAGACGTTTCTCCAGCGACAGGTTCGGCGTGTGGCGCACGTCCGGCGCGCTGGCATGACCGCTGGCGCCATGCGCGACCCGTTGCTGACGGGCCTCGCGGGTTTGCGCATGACTGAGGGTGTCGCCTTTCTCCTCGGCCTGTTCAAGATAATTCGCCGCTGCCACCGGCCGCAGTACATCGGCCACTTGCAGCAACGGCATCTGCGACAGCTCACCAATGTCGTAACCGGCAAAGGTCACCGACAACGCCTCGCGCTTGAGCCGTTTACCCTCGCACACTGGGCACGGGCTGCCGCGCATGAACTGCGAAACACGCTTCTTCATCAGCGCACTTTGCGAGTGGGTGAAGGTGTGCAGGATGTAGCGCCGCGCGCCGGTGAAGGTGCCCTGATAACTCGGTTCCATCTTGCGCTTGAGGGCGACGCGGGTTTCCTCCGGGGTCAGCCCGGCGTACACCGGCACCGTCGGCGTTTCTTCAGTGAAGAGAATCCAGTCACGCTGCTTTTTCGGCAGTTTTTTCCATGGAATGTCGACGTCGATGCCCATGGTCACGAGGATGTCGCGCAGGTTCTGCCCCTGCCACGCCAACGGCCAGGAGGCTACCGCGCGCTGGCGGATGGTCAGGTTCGGGTCCGGTACCATCAGCGCTTCGGTCACTTCATAGACGCGGCCAAGTCCGTGACACTCCGGGCAGGCGCCTTGTGGTGTGTTCGGTGAAAAGTCCTCGGCATACAACATTGGCTGCCCCGGCGGGTAACTGCCGGCGCGGGAATAGAGCATGCGAATCAGGCTCGATAACGTCGTCACGCTGCCCACCGACGAACGCGCGCTCGGCGTGCCGCGCTGCTGTTGCAAAGCGACGGCGGGCGGCAAGCCTTCGATGGAATCGACATCCGGCACGCCAACCTGATCGATCAGCCGCCGCGCGTACGGCGCAACCGATTCGAAATAACGCCGCTGGGCCTCGGCGTACAACGTGGAGAACGCCAGCGATGACTTGCCTGAACCGGAGACACCGGTGAACACCACCAGCGCATCGCGCGGAATATCTACGTCAACGTTCTTCAGGTTGTGTTCGCGGGCCCCGCGCACACGGACCATGCCGGCGGGTGCTTTGGAATTGCGCTTGGAAGTCATCGACCTGCCTTGGTTGGAAAACAGTGGCAGCGCTCGGCCTCAAGTGCCGAGCACCTCGCAAATCATCTGCAGTAACGCTTGCGGGCTGTAGGGTTTGCCGAGCAGATGCGTATCGGGGCTGAGCTGGTGGTCGCGGGAAATGATGTCGCGGGTATGCCCCGAGGTGAACAGCACCGGCACCGGCGGCGTCTGCACCTTGGCCCATGCGGCCAGATCCGAACTCTTGATCAGGCCGGGCATGACCACGTCGGTGAAGATCAGATCAATCTCGATGCCTTCCAGCAACATCTGCATGGCGACGTCGCCATTACAGGCGGTCAGCACTCGATAACCTTCTTCGCGCAGCAACTCGACTGCCGAAGCGCGCACTGCGTCATTGTCTTCCACCACCAGAATGGTTTCGTGGCCGCCGCTCTTGCGTTCGCCGACACTGGCGGCCTCTTCGCGAACCGGACGCAGGCTGCGCGGAAAATACAATTGCACCCGCGTGCCGGCGCCGAGCTTGCTGTCGATCTCGACGTGGCCGCCGCTCTGTTTGACGAAGCCGAAAACCATGCTCAGACCGAGCCCGGTGCCCTGCCCATCGGCTTTGGTGGTGAAGAACGGTTCGAAGACCTGTTCGAGCATCTGCGGGGCAATGCCCACGCCAGTGTCGCTGACCGCCACACGGACATACTCACCGGCAGAAATGCCTTTGCCTGCACAGAACTCGTTGTCGAGACGAACATTGGCCGCGCTGAGGCCGATAACGCCCTCGCCCTTCATCGCGTCGCGGGCGTTGATGGCCAGATTGAGGATGGCGTTTTCCAGTTGATTGCGATCGACGTTGATGTGCCACGGCTGCGGCGGCAGTTGCACGTCGATCTGAATGGTTTCGCCCAAGGCGCGTTGCAGCAATTCGCCGACGCCTTCGAAAATCTGTTCCGGGTTGCACACGGCGGGTGAAAGCGGTTGGCGTCGGGCAAACGCCAGCAGTTGTGAAGACAGTTTGGCGCCGCGCTCGACCGCTGCCAGCGAAGCCCCGACCCGGCGCTGTACGTTGGCATTGTTCGGCTCATGGCGGGCAAGCAGATGCAGGTTGCCGGCGATCACTTGCAGCAGATTGTTGAAGTCGTGGGCGACGCCGCCGGTGAGGCCGCCGATCGCTTCAAGTTTTTGCGATTGACGCAATTGCTCTTCCGCAGCCAGTCGCGCATCCACTTCGGCGGCCACGCGCTGTTCGAGGTTGCGGGTGAATTTGAGCAGTGATTCTTCGGCGTTCTTGCGCTCGTGGATGTCAATCAGCACACCGGGGAAGCGAAACGGCTTGCCATTTTCATCGAACTCGCAGGCACCACTGGCCAGCACCCAAAGGTACTGGCCGTCGCCACGCTGCACGCGGTATTCGGCGTTGTAGGGTTCGCCAGTGCGCACGCAATGGGCGACCCGCTCCTGCACCCACCGATGATCCTCGGGATGGATGCGCGATTCGGCGATTTCCTGTGGCAGATCGCTCAGATCCTGGTCTGCGGGATAGGAGAAGGTACGGGCGAATCGCTCATCGGCGGACAAGCGATTGTTCTTGATGTCCCAGACAAACGAGCCCAGCAATGCGCCGGCATTCAAGGCCAGACGCACGCGCTCGTTGTCGGCGCGATAGGCGTCTTCCGCCGCCTGGCGCAGGCGCTCGGAATGCACCAGTTCGGTGGTCTCGACCACCATCGCCATGACGCCGCCGGGCACGCCTTCATCGTTGGCCACCGGGCTGTAATACAAATCCATCCAGACATCTTCGGGCACGCCATCACGCAGCAATACCAGCTCTTTGTTGCGATAGGACAAGGTGCCGCCGGCCAGGCAGGTGTCGACGACGTGACGGTTGAATTCGGCGACTTCCGGCCAGCCCAGTTCTACTGGCACACCGAGCAGATAGGGATGGCGACCACCGGCGAATTCGGAATAGGCGTCGTTGTAGATCATGTAGCCGGCGTGGCCCCAGAGCATCACCATCGGCAACGGCGAAGCCAGCATCAGTTGCACAGTGTTGCACAGGCTGGCCGGCCAGTCGGTGAGCGGACCCAGTTCCGTGTGGCTCCAGTCGAACGCACGGATGCGTTCGGCCATTTCGCCTTTCCAGCCCTCACAGCCGTGGCTTTCGGATAAAAACTGCATCGCCTGACTCAGTGTCCTTTTTTGCGGTTTTCCGATCTATCGCAACGCTACAACGACGCGACGCCCGTGTGTTTCGAGGCTCTGAAAGCGCATTGGTTTCATTGGAGGTATAGCCGATTTGCAACGCCGGGCCATTCAGACGCCAATCAAGTGTTTGAGCGGGTGATAGCCGGTTTTCATTTTTGCAGCAGCGTCAAGAATCGCTTTCTCGATTCCGTTGAGGTGCGTGCAGGTCAGCTCGATCGCGGCGCTCTGATTGCCGGCCTCAATGTACTCGAGCAGGCGCAGGTGTTCATCGTCGCGGCAGGCCTGGTGACTGTCGTCGTCGAGCGCGGCGGCATACAGCGAGGCGCGCGAGATCAGCTTCTGGAACCAGTCGAGCAGCACCGGATTGTTCAGGCTGCGCGCCAGTTTGAGGTGGAATTCGCCAAGCAAGTGGATCAGCCGTTCATGGTCGCCGGCCGCATGGGCCGCATCCTCCAGCAATAAGTGCTCGCGCAGGTCCTGCATGACAACGGTGTCTTTGCGTCGGCACAGTTCGGTGACGATGCCGATCTCGATCAGCCGCCGGGTTTCGAACAGCGAACGCAGCTCTGCGTCACTGGGCAAAGAAACCGACGCGCCTTTGTTGGGCTCGGTCGTCACCAGGCCATCGGCCTCCAATTGCTTGAGCGCAGCCCGCACCGAGGTGCGGCTTACATTGAACAGCTCAGCCAGCGAGGCCTCGCCCAGCTTCATGCCCGGGCGCAACGAACGCTTGCTGATCGCCGCGTAAACCCCTTGGTAGACGCGGTCGACCGTGGTTTCCAGCTTCTTTTCGCTCATTCGAACACTCCTTTGGCCTCGGGCAATTCATCCTGGCAGTGGCCGGCCATGGAGATTGATGGGATTCCCGTACCCGTGTGAAGCGCAGAATATCTGCCTTCGGCACAAAGGTGCAGCCTTTTGATTTGTATCTGTTTTGAACACTGAGCCCAAAACCTGTGGGAGCGGGCTTGCTCGCGAAGGCGTCGGCACATTCAACATCATCATCGCCTGACAGCCCGCTCCCACAATGATCCAGGGCAAAGTCACCATCTTCAGCGCAACAACAATCCCTGTGGGAGCGGGCTTGCCCGCGAAGGCGGCGGTACATTCAACATCATCATCGCCTGACCCACCGCTTTCGCGAGCAAGCCCGCTCCCACAATAATCCGAGACAAACCCACCATCTTCAGCGCCACCAAAATCCCTGTGGGAGCGAGCCTGCTCGCGAAGGCGTCGGTACATCCAACATCATCGCGTGACACACCGCTTTCGCGAGCAGGCTCGCTCCCACAATGGTCCGGGGCAAAGCCACTATCTTCAGCTCCACCAAAGTCCCTGTGGGAGCGAGCCTGCTCGCGAAAGCGGTGTGTCAGGCAACTCGATTGGGACTGTCACAGCGTTTTCGGTGCAGACTTTCTCACAAAGGATCAGTGGAAATCACGGCTCTGCACGTGAATGCCATTGAGCAGCGGGCTGAGGTCGCTCATGCGCCCGGCGATCAGGTGGCGCACATCGCCTTCGCGTTCCCAGCGGCCGTCGACCTTGAGCAATTGCGAACCCACCAGCACCTGTCGCTGACGCTCGGCCAGGTCACGCCAGACCACCACGTTGACGTTGCCGAACTCGTCTTCCAGGGTCACGAACGTCACGCCGCTGGCCGTACCGGGGCGCTGTCGGCCGGTGACCAGACCGGCCACGCTGACCGGCCGGCCATGTTCGATATCCATCAATTCCCGAGAGCTGCGGCAGCGCCGGGCCTGCAACTCGCCACGCAACAAGGCCAACGGGTGCGGCCCGAGCGTCGTCCCCACTGTGGCGTAATCAGCATGCAAGTCTTCGCCGACGCTGGGTTTGGGCAGGACGATTTTGACTTCTTCCTCGTTGGGCAAGCCGGCAAACAGGCCGAGTTGTTTCTGTACCCCGGCCACTTCCCAACGCGCGCGATGACGATGCCCGGCCAGGCCGCGCAAGGCGCCGGAGTCAGCCAGCAAGGCCTGCGCACGACTGTCGAGGGCGGCGCGCTCACCGAGATCAGCGACATCGGCAAAGGCGCCGTGTCGCCGCGCGGCTTCGATGCGCCGGGCATCTTCTTCGCGAAAACCCTTGATCATGCGCAGGCCCATCCGAATCGCCGGTTGCCCGGCACTCAGCGGTTCGAGGCTGCAATCCCAGTCGCTGGCGCGCACGTCCACCGGACGGATCTGCAATTGGTGCCTGCGCGCGTCCTGCAGAATCTGGTCCGGACTGTAGAAACCCATCGGCCAACTGTTGATCAGTGCACAGGCGAACGCCGCCGGCTCGTGACACTTGAGCCAGCAACTGGCGTAGGTCAGCAAAGCAAAACTGGCGGCATGTGATTCGGGGAACCCGTAACTGCCGAAACCCTTGATCTGCTCGAAGATCTGCGCGGCAAATTCCGGCGTGTAGCCGTTCTTTTTCATGCCAGCGGCGAGGCGTTCCTTGTGCGGTTCCAGTCCGCCATGGCGTTTCCACGCAGCCATGGAACGGCGCAGCTGATCGGCCTCGCCGGGGCTATAGTCGGCAGCGACGATAGCGATCTGCATGACCTGTTCCTGAAACAGCGGCACGCCCAGGGTTCTTTCCAGCACGACTTTGAGCGCTGGCGACGGATAGGTTTCCGCCTCTTCTTTATTGCGTCGGCGCAGGTAGGGATGAACCATGCCGCCCTGAATCGGCCCGGGCCGGACGATCGCCACCTCAATCACCAGATCGTAGAACGTCTTCGGTTTCAGGCGCGGCAGCATCGACATCTGTGCCCGCGATTCGATTTGAAACACCCCGACCGTATCGGCACGGCTGATCATCTCGTAGGTCGGTTTGTCTTCGGGCGGGATTGTCGCGAGCGTCAGATCCAGATCGCGATGCCGGCTCAGCAGGTCGAAGCAACGGCGAATCGCACTGAGCATGCCCAAGGCGAGAATATCCACCTTGAGCAGGCCGACCGCATCGAGGTCGTCCTTGTCCCACTGAATGATCGTACGGTCGGCCATCGCCGCGTTTTCGACCGGTACCAGGGTGTCCAGCGGTTGCTCGGAGATTACAAATCCACCGGGATGTTGCGACAGGTGCCGGGGGAAGCCGATCAGTTGCCCGGTCAGGCTCAGTACACGGCGCAGCACCGGGCTCTGCGGATCGAAGCCACCTTCGCGCAAGCGTTCCAGCGGCGGCGTTTCATCGCTCCAGCGACCGCAGCAGTCGGCCAGCGCGTTGACCTGATCCGGCGGCAGGCCGAGCGCCTTGGCCACATCGCGCACGGCGCCGGTGGCGTGATAGGTGCTGACCACCGCCGTCAACGCCGCACGCCGCCGGCCGTAACGGTTGAACACGTATTGCAGGACTTCCTCGCGGCGCTCGTGCTCGAAATCAACATCGATGTCCGGCGGCTCGTTGCGTTCCTTGGACATGAAGCGTTCGAACAGCAGCGTGGTGCGGTCCGGGTCGATCTCGGTGATGCCCAAGGCAAAACACACCGCCGAGTTGGCTGCCGAACCACGGCCCTGACAGAGAATTTTCTGTGTGCGGGCAAAGCGCACCACGTCGTGCACGGTGAGGAAGTAGCTTTCGTAGCCGAGTTCGGCGATCAATTGCAGCTCGTCATCGATCTGCTTGAGCACCTTGGCCTGAGGCCCTTTCGGCCAGCGCCAGGCAATGCCCTCCTCGGTCAGATGGCGCAACCAGGAACTGGCATTGTGACCAGCAGGCACCAGCTCTTTCGGATATTGATAGCGCAGCTCGCTCAGATCGAAGGTGCAGCGCCGGGCAAGGTTGACCGACTCTTCGAGCAAGGCTGGCGGGTAAAGCTCGCGCAGCTCATCAAGGCAACGCAAATGCCGCTCGCCATTGGGGTGCAGGCACAGACCCGCTTCGGCCACGGGGACGTGATGACGGATCGCGGTCATGGTGTCCTGCAAGGCACGGCGGCCACGGGCGTGCATGTGCACATCGCCGCTGGCCACGGCTGGTACCTGCAACTCAGCCGCCAGAGCCAACAATGCCGCCAACCGCTGCTGATCGTCCTGGCCGCGATGCAGTTGCACCGAGAGCCACAGGCGGTCGCCGAAGGTTCGTTTCAGCCAGCGCCCTTCTTCCCGCTCATCCACTGAGTCGGGCACCCACAACACCAGCAAACCCGGCAGCGCTTCGGCGAAGTCTTCGCGCAGCACCTGATACTGGCCTTTTTGCGTACGCCGCCGAGCCTGGGTAATCAAGCCGCACAGGGCCTGATAACCCGCAAGGTTTTCCACCAGCAGCACCAGTTTCGGGCCGTTTTCGATACGCACCTCGCTGCCGATGATCAGCGGCAACTCGACGGACTTTGCCGCTTGCCAAGCACGGACGATTCCGGCGAGGGTGCATTCGTCGGTAATCGCCAACGCCTGATAGCCGTGCTTTTTCGCCCGCTGAAACAACTCCAGTGCGCTTGAGGCGCCGCGCTGGAAACTGAAATTCGACAGGCAATGCAGTTCGGCGTAATCGGCACTCATGCGAACCAGCCCTGCAGCCACAACGGACCGCCCTCACCCACCGCCCGCCAGGCCCAGCCTTGCTGCCCGGCGCGGTTCTGGATCAGGTAATAATCACGCCGCACGTCACCCCCGTCCCACCAGCCGGATTCGATGCGCTCCGGCCCCATGAGAATCCGTGCCGAACCTTCCGGCACGCTTTGCGGTTCGTTGAGCAGCCAGCCCGGGCGCTGGACACTAGGCAACCCCGTGCAAGGCTGTTTGTCGACGGCGCTCTGCCAAGCGCACTCAGGGCGATGATCGGGCTGAAAGCGCAAGCCCTGCACCGCGTCATCACCCAGCCGTGCGCGCAGACGTTCGCGCAATTGCTCCCAGGGCAAGGTTTGCTGCGGGCGATCGTCGAACAGTTCCTGATACTGCGGAACGAAACTCGGCAGGTCTTCGGCGCGCAAGCGAAAACCACGCACCGGCGCCTCGACCTGGACTTGCTCCAGCCGGCCACGGGCCAGTTCGAAGAGCATCGCCGCGTCACGTTCGACGCTAAGCAGGCCGACCTTGATCACCGTATCCGGCAGCCCGGCGTGTTCCAGAAGCAAATCGAAACGCTGCACGCCACTGTCTCGCCCGCAAAGAAACGCTGACAGATCGCCGGTCAGACGCCGTAACGGGAACAACAAGGCCTGATGGGACTGCACGTCGTAATTCAGCTCGATGCGAATGTCGAAACGGTCGGGCGGAAGATAGAACGCCAGTGCCAGAGGGCGTGCGCCGAACAGCGTGTCGAGGTACTTGAGCATCTGCGCTTCGAAACGCCGGGCCAGTGCCTGGCGTGGCAGGCTTTGCACCTGACTGAGATTGCGCAGCCCCATGCGCGACAACGCCGTGGCGACATTCGGCTCCAGCCCGACACGATCAACCGGCAATTGCCCGAGATGATGCTGCAAGGCTTCGCCGTCCGGCACTACCAAGCCATCGTAGGCATTGGCCAGCACCCGCGCGGCCACCGGGTTCGGCGCGGCGACGATGCGGTGACGAAAGCCGAGGTCTTTCAACTCCTGGCGCAAGCGAGCTTCGAATTGCGGCCAGGTACCGAACAGGCCCAGGCTCGATTCGATCTCGAAGACCACGGTGCGCGGGTAATGCACGCTGACCTGTGCGCTGAAACGATAGGCCCACGCGGCGAGAAACTGCTGCCAGTGCTCAACCTCGGCCACCTCGTAATCGGCGGTGGCAAAGCCTTTGCTCATGGCTTGCGCGGCGGTCATCGATATACCGGGACGCAGACCGAGTTTGCGCGCCGCCGGATTCACCGCTTGCAGCACCCGGCGTTGGGCCGGGCCACTAAGCAGGACCAGCGGCTCCTCAGGGTCTGGGCGCTGCCGCAGCACAGCGTCGAGGGCCAATTGCGGAAAAAGGATACATACCCAGCGCATGACGTTCAGTGCCCCACGGCAAAGGCAATCGGCGTTGCACGCGCCAGCCCGCCTCGGCACTTGAGCACGCGTAGCTGCGCCGGTTTGGCATCGATGGCAATGCGTAACGCTGCCGGTGACGGGTTGACCGCCTCGCTCAACGGGCGCCAGGCAAAGGCCAGGGTCTGGCCGGTTTCCGCCGCCACCTGCATGCGCCGCAAGGCGCGGTCATCGGCCTTGTTCGGCCAGCACAGCACCGCGCCGCAACTGCCCGAGCGCAGGCACTGCTCCGCAGCCCACAAGGCATCGCGTTCGCTGGCCTGAATAACGGACAACTGGCGCAGATCGACTCCGGCGTTGGCCCAGGCCTGCGGGTACGGCACGAACGGCGGCGCCACCAGAACGATGCGCTCACGGGCCGCGGACAATCGCGCCAGGGTCGGCCAGACCAGTTGCAACTCGCCGACACCGGGGCCGGCCAGGAGAATTTCACTCAACGCCGCTTCCGGCCAGCCACCGCTGGGCAGCGCTGCGTCCAGTGCCGCATGCCCGGTCGGCTGCGGGCTCGCCGCCGGTGGCGCAGGCCTGCCGCGCCAGACCTGGCCGCCATTGAACAGCGTATCCAGTGCAACGACGGCGCCCATCAGCCTTGCCTCACCAGACCACAGAACACGCCTTCGATGGCCAGATCCTGATCATCACGCACGACAATCGGCTGATAGGCCGGGTTGCGCGGCAGCAGGCGCACTTCATCCCCTATTCGTTCGAAACGCTTGATGGTGACTTCACCGTCCAGACGCGCAACGACGATCTGGCCGTTGAGCGCCTCGGGATTGCGCCGCACACCGACCAGATCACCGTCGAGGATGCCGTCTTCGATCATCGAGTCGCCCTGCACTCGCAGCATGTAATCCGGGGTGCGGGGGAACAATGCCGGGTCGAGTAGCAAGCGGTTATGGATGTCGGCATCGGCGCCAATCGGCGCGCCAGCGGCCACGCGACCGAGTACGGGGATCTCCAGCAGCTCCGGACGCGCCGGCTGACCGAGCAAACGAATGCCACGGGCCTGATGCGGGTTGACCTCGATAAAACCGGCTTCGGTGAGCGCCAGCACATGCTTGCGCGCCACGCTGCGTGAGGCAAAACCAAAAGCCTCGCTGATTTCAGCGAGGCTTGGGGGCTGACCGTGTTCGGCGATGCGATCGCGGATGAAGGTCAGAATGGCGGTACGGCGGGGAGTCAGATCAGTCATGGAGTACATTTGTACTCCTGTAGGAATTTCCTGACAAGAACCACCAGTCGGCGCAAGCCGAAGCAGGAGCTGCCATCTGATCAATCTGTGAACACAGTCCCTGTGGGAGCGAGCCTGCTCGCGAAGGCCTCGGCACATTCAACATCATCATCGCCTGACACTGCGCTTTCGCGAGCAAGCCCGCTCCCACAATAATCCGGGGCAAAGTCACCATCTTCAGCGCAACAACAATCCCTGTGGGAGCGAGCCTGCTCGCGAAGGCGGTGGCACATTCAGCATCATCATCGCCTGACAGCCCGCTTTCGCGAGCAGGCTCGCTCCCACAATGATCCGGGGCAAAGCCGCCATCTTCAGCGCAAGCCTGCTCACACATTGACAGGGGACAAATCGACAACCTTCATCGTTCCCACAGGGGCCAGGAAAAGTCAGGAACCCAGTTGCGCCAGATACGCCCACGGGTAAATCCCGCGTTGATGCCCGTCGCTGAACACCAGTTGCACGCCATAACCCTGTGGGGTGACCTCGATCAGGCGCACGCGATCATCAACCAGCGGCGTGACGCCGCGCAGGCGAAACGCGCGGCATTGCGAGCACGGGCATTGCCGGCGCAGATCGGCATGCGTGAGCAACGATTCACGCCCGTCCGGCCAGCTCAGGCGCAACGTGCGTGCACTCTGCGAGTTCCCTACCGCCAGCGGATTCATTGCAACTGACTCAACGCGATGCGCACGGCTTTACGCACTTCCGGATCGCCGTCGTCCTGCGCCGCCTGCAACGCGGCCATGGCGCCGCGATCGTTCAATTCACCGAGGGCCAGCGCAGCTTCCTTGCGCAGGTTGCTGATGCGATGGCCGAGGGTGTCGATCAACGCGTCGAGCGCCGGGACGAAACGCAAACGGCCGAGGCTGCGAGTAGCGCGCAGGCGCACTTGCCAATAATCATCGCTCAGCGCATCGACCAAGGCCGGGCCGGCGTCGCTGTGGCCAACCTTGCCCAGCGTGGTCGCAGCTTCTTCGCGCACTTGCCAGGCAGGGTCGTGCAAAGCCTGGCGCAACGCCGGCAGCACTTCGGCATCGCTGGCCAGACCGAGCGCACCGGTGGCGGCGCGGCGCACTTCGGTGTCCGGGTCGTCGCTGGCCAGGCGCGCCAGGGCTGGCAGCGCGTCGAGCTGTTTGAGCCAGCCGAGCACGCCCACCGCTTCGCGACGCACATTGGCATCGGCATCCTCCAACGCGGCGACGGCAGCCGGCGCGGCCTCGGCGAAGCGCAATTCGCGTAACGCCCGAAAGGCGGCGATGCGCACACTGATATCGGCATGTGTGGTCCACGGCAGAATGACCCGCCCCGCCGCCGCAGTCTTGAGCAGGCTCAGACTTTGCGCAGCCGCCGATTGCACCCCGGGCGCCGGGTCCGTCAGCGCTTCGCACAAGGCTTGCACGACCGCTTCGTCCTCCCACGCTTCGAGCAATCGTGCGGCCTCAGCGCGAACGTCCTCGGCGGGATCCTGCCGGAGTCGATCAACCAGCCAGAGCAAACCATCCGGCTCCTCCAGATCGGCCAGATCGATCAGGGCAATGCGCCGCACGCCGGCGTCTTCAGCCGTCAGGCGCGGTTGCAGGGCGAGTATCTCTTCGTTGTCGGTCACAGCAAAAATAGAAGTCATAGGGCAAATCGCGGCAAAGGGTTTTCAGGAGGCAGGCCGAGCGGATTGAGGCGCGGCAGCGGTCGGTCGTTGTCGTGGCGCAGCAGGTCGAGGCAATGGCGTTTCAGGCGCGCGAATTCCGGGCTGGTCACCAGTTCACTGGTACGCGGACGAGGGAAATCCAGACGCAAGTCTTCGATGATCCGCCCCGGTCGCGCGCTCATCACCAGCAAGCGATCGGCGAGAAACAATGCCTCATCGATGTCGTGGGTGACGAAAACCACCGTGGTGCGGATGCGCGTCCAGATGTCCAGCAGCAGTTCCTGCATGTTCAAGCGGGTCAACGCATCCAGCGCGCCGAACGGCTCGTCCATCAGCAACAGGCGCGGGCGATTGACCAGCACCCGGGCGATCTCGACCCGTTGCTGCATGCCCCCGGAGAGTTGATCCGGCCAACGTTCGGCAAAGCCTTCGAGGCCGACCAGTTTGAGGATTTCATCAGCGGCGCGATGCCGCTCAGCCTTGCCGACGCCGCGCATCTTCAGGCCGAAGGCGACGTTGTCGCGCACCGTGCGCCACGGAAACAGCGTGTGATGCTGGAACACCATGCCGCGCTGTGGTGATGGGCCGGCCACCTCGGTGCTGTCGACTTTCAGGCTGCCGGATTTCGCGCTCAAGTGGCCGGCCAGGGCGCCGAGCAAGGTCGACTTGCCACAACCGGACGGGCCGAGAATGCACACGAACTGGCCGGGTTCGATCTGACAATCGAGGCCCTGCACCGCTTCGAAAGCCTCGCGGCCCTGGCCGAGGACGATGGACAACTGGCGAATGTCGATCCGCCCTTCCGGGGTTTGCATGACGCTCATCAGGCTTTGCCTCGCGGTCGATGCCAAGGCGTGAACAAGCCGCCCAGGCGTTTGATCAGCCAACTGCTGCCCATGCCCAACACGCCGATCAGGAGCATGCCGACGACAATGTCGGCGTAGTTCTGAATGGTGTAGGACTCCCAGGTGTAGTAACCGATACCGAACTGCCCGGAGATCATTTCCGCCGTCACCAGACAGAACCACGAAGTGCCCATGCCGATCGCCAGGCCAGTGATGATGCTCGGCGCAGCGCCCGGCAGAATCACTTCCAGCAGAATCGCCCGACGCCCTGCCCCGAGGCTCTTCGCCGAGGCAATCAGGCGCGGATCAACGCCTTCGACGCCGTGCACGGTATTGAGCAGGATCGGGAACAGCGCGCCGGTGAAAGTGATGAAAACCATCGACAACTCCGAGGACGGAAACATCAGGATCGCCAGCGGAATCCACGCCACGGCGGGGATCGGGCGCAGGACTTCCAGTGGCGGCAACAGCAAATCCTCAGCCCATTTCGACCGGCCGATGGCCAGGCCCAGGGCGATGCCGATGATCAACGCTGCCAGATAGCCGGCGAAGACGCGGCCCAGGCTGCTGCTCAGGTGTTGCCAGAGTTTGCCGGAGTCGCCCAGCCCCAGCGCGGCTTCGATCACCGCCAGTGGCGTCGGCACGTTGGCGAAGGTGACCAGGCCGAGGTTCCAGTGGTGGCTGGCGGCGAGTTGCCAGAAGATCAGGCAGAGCAACAGCGAGCCCGTCCTCGGAATCCAGCGCAAACAGGATCGATACACGAATATTCCTCTCAACCAGATCCCTGTAGGAGCTGCCGAAGGCTGCGATCTTTCGATCTTGATCTTAAAAAACAAAGTCAAAAGATCGCAGCCTTCGGCAGCTCCTACAGGGGGAATGCAGTGTTTTTTGGGGTTAGCGCACGGCAACGACCTGCGCAGTGGCATCGCTGAAATCGAACACCTTGCCACCCTGCGTCGCAGCGTATTGTTGAGCCTGGCCCTTGAGCAGAAATGCGCTGAGGCGACCCTTGGCATCGCTGGCAAACCACGCCTGCTCAGCGAGCAACTTGATCCCGCTGTCACTGGCCTGCGCATACACCGCCCGAACGTTCTTGCCCTCCTGCTTCAACGCCGCCAGCGCGGTGAACGCCGCTTCAGCCGAGCCGTAACGGCGGACTTTTTCCTCGCCACGCACCCAGATTTCCGCGACATGGCTGACATCGGTGATGGCTTTGCCCGTCGCTGCATCCACACCCGGCAACGGCGTCTGCGCGTAGTTGGCCAGTTGCGCGCTGTAATCGAGGTTCGAAGCCTTGAAGGCGGCGCGGATGTACTGGTCGTCGATGAAGCTGTTCAGGTCGAGGCCGCGATCGGCTTTCTTCAGCAGCTTCAAGGTATCGATGGCGGTGCCGACGGCCTGGCGGTATTCAGGTTTCCAGCTCAGGTCGCGGGTCTGCACGCCCAACGGGCCGTGGAACAGGTAGTTGACCTCAGCATCGACGCCGGTGACTTTGGCGATCAGTTCGCTGTACTTCTCCGGTTCGGCCGCGAGCAGTTGGTTGGCTTCGATGCTGGCACGCAGGTAGGCGACGACGATTTCCGGGTACTTCCTGGCGTAGGCCTGATCCACCAGTGCGCCATGGAAGGTCGGTGCGTTGGCCTGGGCGCCGTCGTAGATCTTGCGGGCGAAGCCACGGCTCGGGAACAGCTCGGCGAAGGGCACAAAATCGGCGTGGGCGTCGATTTTTCCGGCCTGCAACGCCGAGCCGGCGACTTCCGGTGGCTGGGCGATGATATTGACATCCTTGAGCGGGTCCCAGCCCTGCTCTGCCACGGCGCGCAACAACATGCCGTGGGCGGTGGAGGCGAACGGCACCGAGATGGTCTTGCCCTTGAGCTCACTCAAGCTCTGCACGGCCGAGGCGCTCGGCACGACGATGCCGTTACCGCTGCCCTTGATGCTGCCCGACAATACGCTGATGAACAGGCTGTGCTTGCCCGCCGTTTCGAATGCCACACCGTTGAACGCACCGGGGAAATCGGCCATGGCGCCAAAGTCGAGTTTGCCGGCGACCATCTCGTTGGTCAGCGGCGCGCCACTGGTGAAATTCTTCCATTGCACGTCGTACTTCGCGTCTTTGTAGGCGCCATCGTGGGGCAGGTATTTTTCCAGCAGACCGAGTTCACGGATCAACAGGCCGCCGGCGGCGCAGTTGATGGTGGTGTCCTGAGTGCCGATGGCGATGCGGATGGTTTCGGCCGAGGCCGACAAGCTGAATGAAGCCAGTACCAGACCGGCGAGTGCTGCACGCAACATGAGTGTTTCCCCTCGAATCATTTGTTAGAAGTTCGTCTCCGCCGCGATCAGGGCGCGGTGGGAAACGAGGGGTTTTCGGTGAATCCAGCGTCCGGGTTTTCCGGGTAGCTAATGGCTTGCCACACCATTGAATGTGGGAAACCTTTGTGGGAGGGGGCTTGCTCCCGAATGCGTTTTTTCAGTCAAGGGTGATGCCAGCAATGCCGGCCTCTTCGGGAGCAAGCCCCCTCCCACCTTCGACCGGGTTTCAACGCAGGAGATAAGGGATGTCGACCTTCACCGCCCCCGTCGGGCAATCCTTCTCGCACGGCATGCAGTACCAGCATTCATCGAACGCCATGTAGGCCTTTTGCGTGGCCGGGTTGATCGCCAGCAGGTCCATCGGGCAGACGTCGACACACACGGTGCAACCCTTGTCGGCGATGCATTTGTCCTCGTCGACGGTGACCGGCGCGTTGGAGCGGAAGAAAATTTCCTGAGCTTGATAAGCCATGGTTCGGACTCTCTGAAAAATGATGTCTCAAGCGGCGAAGGCACCGACCCGCAGGCGGTCATAGGCCTGCATTTCTTCGGCATCGAGCGGGATGATGTAAGGCTCGACGGCTTTCTTGAAACTGGTCATCTTGCCGTCCTCGCCCTTCTTCAGATGGCAATGGCAGAACCACTCGGTGTCGTTGCGTTGCGGATGATCGACACGGTAGTGGTACAGGCCCCAGCGGCTTTCAGCGCGGAACAACGAGGCGCGGGCGGCCATTTCGGCGCAGTCGCGGATCACGCTGGTTTCCATCGCACGCATCAATTCGTGAGCGTTGTTGGCCTTCATCTGTTCAAGATCGCGCTCGATGTCGCTGAAGCGTTGCAGGCCGATCTGCATTTTTTTGGTCACTTTCGGCGGTTGCAGGTAGTCGTTGACGAAGCGGCGCAGCTTGTATTCCACCTGCGCCGGTGGCAGGCCGTCTGCGCGATCGAGCGGCGCATAGACCCGGGCTTTCTCCTTGGCGATCTGCTCGCTGTCCAGTGCCGAAAACTCGCGACCGGCGACAAAGTCCGCCGCGTTGTGCCCGGCGAACCAGCCATAAGTGAACGCGCCGAGCATGTAATTGTGCGGCACCGCAGCCATGTCGCCGGCCGAGTACAAACCCTTCACCGAGGTCTCGGCACGCTCGTTGACCCACACACCTGACGCCGAGTGGCCGCTGCAAAAACCGATTTCCGAAATGTGCATTTCAACCATCTGCGTGCGGTAGTCGGTGCCGCGATTGGCGTGGAACTGACCACGGCTCGGGCGCTCGTTGCTGTGCAGGATTTCCTCGATGTTCTGGATGGTTTCCTCGGCCAGGTGATCGAGTTTTAAAAACACCGGACCGTTGCCGCTTTCCAGTTCCTGGTGAAATTCCCACATCATCTGCCCGCTCCAGTAGTCGCACTCGATGAAGCGTTCGCCCTTGTTGTTGGCGGTATAGCCACCCAGCGGGCCAGTGACGTAGGCGCAGGCCGGGCCGTTGTAATCCTTGATCAACGGATTGATCTGGAAGCACTCGAGATTGGCCAGTTCAGCCCCTGCGTGATAGGCCATCGCGTAGCCGTCACCCGCATTGGTCGGGTTTTCGTAAGTACCCATCAGGTAGCCCGACGACGGCAGGCCAAGACGTCCGGCTGCGCCGCAGGCGAGAATCACCGCTTTGGCCTTGATCACATGGAAGTCGGCAGTGCGACAATCGAAGCCCATCACACCGTTGACCGCGCCCTCCTCGTCAGTCAGCAAACGCGTGCAAACCAGGCGATTGGTGATGCTCACCCGCGCACGTTTCAACTGCCGATACAGAACTTTCTTGATGTCGTGCCCTTCCGGCATTGGCAGTACATAGGCGCCCATGTGGTGGACCTTTTTCACCGCGTAGTCACCGGTTTCGTCTTTCTCGAATTTCACGCCCCAGCGGTCGAGTTGTTCGATGGTTTCAAAACTGTGCGTCGCATAGGCATACACCGCAGCCTGATTGACGATGCCGTCGTTGGCGATGGTGATTTCCTTGGTGTATTGCTCCGGCGTCGAGTGGCCGGGGATGATCGCGTTGTTCAGGCCGTCCATGCCCATGCTGATCGCGCCGCTGCGTTTGACGTTGGCCTTGTCGACCAGCAATACGCGCAAATCGCGGTTCTTCTCTTTGGCCTTGATCGCCGCCATCGGCCCGGCCGTACCGCCGCCAATCACGACGATGTCGTATTCCTGTTCTAGAACGTTGCGGGTCATGCCTGCTCCCCTTTTTGCCGGTCGATCCGCAGGCGGTACTGGAACGCATCGCCACGGTAATAAAGGTGTTCGAAGTCCAGCGGCTGGCCTTGCGCATCGTGGGTCAGACGCTCGATGCGCATGATCGGCGATCCGGCTTCGACGTCGAGCGCCTGGGTCAGATCGCTGTCGGCGAGTACCGCGTCGATGGCCAGATCGGCGTGGCCGAGGGCGATGCCGCAATCGTTTTCCAGGATCAGAAAGATGTCGCGAGTGACCAGATCGGCCTTCTCTAGCCGTTCGCCGACCGCTTTGGGCAGGTAGGTGATTTCCAGCGAGATCGGCTCGCGATTGATCAGCCGTACGCGTTTGATCTGCGCGACGATCTCGCCTTCAACCACCTGCAGGCGCTCGGCCACACGCTTGTCGGCCGGAATGAATCTGAAACTGCGCAGGCGGTTGATCACCTCGTAGCCGCGCCCGGTCATCGACTCGGCAAGGCCTTGCAGGCTGCTGACGTTCTGAAAGGTTTTCGGCTTGGCGACGAAGGTGCCCTTGCCGTGGATCTTGAAGATCAGCCCTTCCTTTTGCAGATCGCCCAGCGCCTGGCGCACGGTGATGCGGCTGACTTTGAACAGCGCACCCAGCTCGCTTTCGGAAGGCATCTGGCTGTCTTGAGGGTATTCACCGTCGAGAATCCGCGCACGCAGGACATCACGCAGTTGGGTGTGCAGCGGAACGCTACTGAGGGAGAGAACGTTATCGGTCATCGCGGGATCACTTGTCATAACGAGTTATGACGTGATCTTAGAGATGTTATGACGAGGTTGAGAAATATTGTTTGGGCATAACCTTAGATGCGCGTTGCGCCGGAAGACCTGTGGGAGCGAGCCTGCTCGCGAAAGCATTCTGTCAGTCAATACCTCCGTGACTGACACACCGCTTTCGCGAGCAGGCTCGCTCCCACAGGGGATTGTGAGCTATTCAGCGTCTGAGGATCCGGTCCATGACCCAGTCGGTCTTGACGGCTTGCTCGGCCACGGCAGGATGGTCGGATTGACTCCGAATATGCGCATTCATCGCCAGCACGTGATGCCACTGGATATGCTCGTGATGGGCAATCTCCAGGCTGAGTTGCTCATCGGCATCCAACTGCACCGGATGCTCGTCAAACACGGAAAAACCGATGCGCCCTTTGCTGCCGATGATCTCGACGCAATCCTCACGGCGGTCCGCAACAAAGTTCCAGCAGCCCATGCCCAGCGCCCCGGAGGCGAACCGCCAAGTGGCGCTGACCGCATCTTCCGCCGCGTACAAACCCGCCTGATGCGAAGTGAAACCAGCGACTTCTACGATGTCGCCAAGCAGATACTGAAACAGGTCCAAACCATGGCTGGCCAGATCGGCAAAGTAGCCGCCGCCCGCCACCGCCGGATCAGTGCGCCAATTATCGCGCCCTTCGAGATCCACGAGTGACGGCGCTTTGGTCAGCGTCCAGCTCAGGTGGCGGACGTCACCTATGCGCCCCTGCTCCAGCCATTGCCGAACCTGGGCAAAACGCGGCAGCGAGCGGCGGTAATACGAAACGAACAAGTGCAGACCGGCTGCGGCAAACGCTTGCTGCATCGCGCGGCTTTGTCCGGCGTTGAGCGCCATGGGCTTTTCCACGCAGCAATGCTTGCCGGCGGCGGCGACTTTCAGGCTGTAGGCGTGGTGGCTGTCGGGTGGCGTGGCGATGTACACCGCGTCCACTTCGGGATCGTTGATCAGTGCATCGACATCGGTGTAGACGCGGCTGATACCGTGACGCGAAGCGTAATCGGTGACGGCTTCGAGGCGTCGCCCCATCACCGCGACCAGCGCCGAACCCGGGGCCTTGTAGAAAGCCGGCCCGCTCTTGCGTTCAGCGACGCTGCCGCAACCGATCATGCCCCAGCGCACCACATTCATATTCAGTCCTCAGCCGATGCGCAACGCGCGCAAATCAAGGCGTCCGTCCTTGAGTGGCGGACACCAGTAGTAACCGCCCGTGATCGGTCGGCTGATCTGGTACAGGCCATCGGCGATACCGTCCTCCAGGCCGCTCATGCGCCGCAGCTGTGCTTCGAAGGCATCCAGCGAAAAGCCGAAGGCGAGGAACATCAAACCGGCACGATCGCCTTCAATCCATGGCATCGAGCGGCGCACGACGAACGCTTCCGGCGCGAAGCTCTCTTGCGCGGTGCGTTTGACGTGGGCGGAGATTGGCGCGTCGTCGATTTCTTCGTTATCGCTCAAGCGCCGTCCCATGATGTCGTCCTTGGCGCCGGCAGACAGGCGATGAAAACCCTTGAGGTCGTGCTGCCATTGCTGGATCGCGGCGAAGCTGCCACCGACCAGCCCGTCCGCGCCACTGCTCAGCAGCGCGGCGGCGACAGCGGCGTCATCGTGGGGGTTTTCCGTGCCGTCCTCGTAACCGGTGAGGTCGTGGCCGTCCATGTGGCGGAAGGCTTCCTGCATCTCGACCAGACGCAAGGCCGGGGCCAGCGCGGCTTCGATAGCGTTGCAACGATTCAGCAGCTCACCCCGGTCGACACCGTGCAACCAGATCCACAGGGCGTGCTGGGTCGACGGGTTGTTCACGCCGACGCCAGTCAGCGCCGGGAAGCTGCGCAGGCCGGCGATTTCGACATTCAGCGCCTTGGTCAACGACTCACCAAAACCGAGCACCGCCGACTTGCCATCCACCAGCATCAGCAGGCTGTCGATCGCTTGCGGCAAGGCTTCAACCGACGCCAGAGCGAAAAACAAATGACGTGCTTGCGCAGGAACAGGGGTGGCGAGAATGCCCGGCTGGTAGTAACTCATGTGAACTCCTTGAAAAAGTGCGCGGAGTTTACCTGTAGCCGGATCGTTTGTGTGGGTGGCGAGAGCGTCGTCGTTCAGCCTTCAACGCCTTCGATCAACGCCTTCAAAGCCAGCGCATCGGCTGTAGCGGCACCGCTGGCGGTGTTATCGAAGATGCACCAGATGTCTTTGCCCCCGGCCCTGGCGCGCCGCAGGTTCTGAGCAAGCTGTTGCAGATAGGCCGCTTCATAAGCGCTGTGATAAATCCGTGGCGAGCCGTGCAGGCGCCAATACTGCAGGCCCTGCCAGCCACCCGGCGCGGTGTCGGTGCTGATCCGCGAGGGATCGACCACCGCTTGCGCAATCTGCAGATCCACCAGCATTGCCTCAGCCTCAACCCACGATTGGTGTCGTGGCTCCAGCACCACACTGCCTTTGAACCGCTCGCGCAGGGCACGAAAAAACGCCTCGGCGACCGGCGCCTCAAAGGCAAGTTTCGGTGGCAGTTGCACCAGCAGGCAGCCCAGTCGATCACCCAAGCCTTGGCACTGTCCGAGAAACTCATCAAGGGCAGCTGCGCTGTCCGCCAGCCGTTGCTCATGAGTGATGAGCTTCGGCACTTTGACTGCGAAGCGAAAGTCCGGCGCCACCGAGTCGGCCCAGCGCTCGTAGGTCTGGCGCCGATGCGGACGGTAGAACGAGCTGTTGATTTCCACACAGTTGAAGCGCGCGGCGTAGCGTTGCAGGTGCGTGCCATCGGCGGGGAATGCCGGCCAGTGCTCGCGAGCGAGACTCCAGCCGGCGCAACCGATGTAGTTCGCTGGCGCGTTCAAGCGCACACCGTCATTTCTTCCCGGGCAACACGGCGCCCAGCACCTGCTTGGCAGTCTGCACGATCACCCCGGCTTCGTCCGGATCGCCTTTGAGCAGGGTCGTGGCGAATTTCTTCGCTTGCTCAAGCTTGATGTGCGGCGGAAGCGGCGGCACGTTGGGGTCGGTCTTGAACTCGATCAGCACCGGCACTTCCGAGGCAAGCGCCTGTTCCCAGGCCGCCGCCACCTCTTCTTCACGATCAACGAAGATGCCCTTCAGGCCAATGGAAATCGCGAACAGGTGATACGGCACGTCGGGAATGCTTTGCGACGCCTCGAACTTCGGATCCCCCTCCATCACCCGCTGCTCCCAGGTGACCTGATTGAGGTCTTCGTTGTTGAACACCGCGCAGATCCATTTCGGGCTCTGCCATTGGCGCCAGTATTTGGCGACGGTGATCAGCTCGGCCATGTTGTTCATCTGCATCGCGCCATCGCCGACCAGGGCGATGACCGGACGCTCGGGAAAGGCGAATTTCGCTGCGATCGCATAGGGCACCGCCGCGCCCATCGAAGCCAGGCCACCGGACAACGAGCACTTCATGCCGCGACGGATTTTCAGGTCACGGGCGAACCAGTTGGCGCAGGAGCCGGAATCGCTGGTGATAATCGCCTGCTCGGGCAAACGCGGTGACAACTCATAGACCACCCGTTGCGGGTTGACCGGATCGGCTTTGGCCATCGCGCGTCTTTCCAGGGTTTTCTCCCAACTGCTGCGCCAGCCTTCGATCTTCTTGCGCCACTTGTTCGAGGTTTTCTGTTCCAGCAGCGGCAGCAACGCGGCGAGGGTGTCTGCTGAATCGCCGACCAGATTGACCTCCATCGGATAACGCAGGCTGAGCATGTCCGGCTGCAAGTCGATTTGCACCCCGCGCGCCTGGCCTTCCTTGGGCAGAAACTCGGAATACGGGAAGCCCGAACCGATCATCAACAAGGTGTCGCACTCGCTCATCAGCTTATAGCTGGGCTCGGTGCCGAGCAGGCCGATGCTGCCGGTCACCCACTGCAAATCGTCGGGCAATGCGGCTTTGCCCAGCAGCGCTTTGGCGACACCGGCGCCGAGTTTTTCCGCCACGGCGATGACTTGATCAGTCGCCTCCAGCGCGCCTGCGCCGACCAGAATCGCGACTTTCTCGCCGCTGTTGAGGACCTCGGCGGCGCGTTGCAGATCGCTTTCATAAGGCACGACTTTCGGCTTGCTGTAACCGACGCCGGAATGCGCGGTGCCATGGGCGCGCGCCGGGTGATCGTAGGGCAGATCCTGCAAATCGTTGGGCAGAATCAGTGCGGTGACGCGGCGCTCGCCTACCGCAGTACGCACCGCACGATCAAGCAGATGACGCACCTGTGACGGCGCCGAGGCCTGCTGCACAAACGCACCGGCGACGTCCTTGAACATCGATACCAGATCAAGCTCCTGCTGGTAGTGGCTGCCCAGCGCCGTGCGTGCCTGCTGACCGACAATGGCGAGCACTGGCATATGGTCCATGCGCGCGTCGTAGAGGCCGGTGATCAAGTGCGAAGCGCCGGGGCCGGAGGTGGCGATGCACACGCCCAGCTCGCCGGTGAACTTGGCGTGGGCCGAAGCCATGAATGCAGCCATTTCCTCGTGCCGTGCCTGAACGAATTCGATCTTGCCTTTGGCCCGACTCATGGCACCAAACACGCCGTTGATGCCATCGCCCGGATAGCCAAAAATCCGCGTCACGCCCCATTCGCTGAGCCGTTCAACCAGAAAATCCCCTACTGTCATCGTCATCTCGTTCCTCGCCATTGGCCGGTGCATAGACATGTAAGGGTCTGGACAGCCCGTTGCGCAGTGAAGTTTCGCTGGATTGTCCGGGCATCAACTTCGGCGCCATGTTTGCGCGGCAATGATTTTTTTGAGGCGTGCGCCCTGCTCTGTGGTCGATTGAGAAATGATCTAAGGAGGATGGGCCATGACTGAAGTGCAAACCCTGCTGCTCGAACGCCATGACTGGGTACCGAACAATCCGCGTTTGCCGGTGCTGATCTATCGCGGCGCGATGGCCATCGAGGGCGACGACCCGGCGGCGCGCTTCGAGCAGACGTTCGGCGCCAATGGCTGGCCGGCGCAGTGGCGCTACGGGATTTACGACTATCACCACTACCACACCGAAGGCCATGAAGTGCTTGGCGTGGCGGCGGGACAGGCGCGGTTGATGCTGGGCGGACCGGACGGGCAAATTGTCGACGTCAGTGCCGGGGATGTGTTGTTGCTGCCGGCCGGGACCGGGCACTGCAATCTGGGATCGAGCGAGGATTTTCTCGTGGTGGGTGCTTATCCGCCGGGGCAGCAGGCGGATATTTGCCGCGCCGCGCCGAGTGATGCGCAGTTGGCGCGGATCGTGGGGCTGGCGTTTCCTGAGACAGATCCGGTGCAGGGAGTCGGGGGTGCTGTTGGGCAATATTGGAGCCGTTAGGCGCGGCGACCCTGGCGACGCTTTCGCGAGCAGGCTCGCTCCCACACTGAATTCGGGTGAACCCTGTTTCTCTGTCCAATACATACCCCTGTGGGAGCGAGCCTGCTCGCGAAGACGGCGGATCGGTTTGCATCATTCGATATGAATAACCGCCCACCGCTGGCACCCGGCGGAATTTTTCCCTACGGTGTCCATCTGTTCTCTCCCAGCATCGACGAGGTCCGTTTCATGAGCAATGCGTCTTACGTTCCGCCCAAGGTCTGGAAACACGAAGCCCCGTCCGGCGGCCACTTCGCCAGCATCAACCGCCCGGTTGCCGGGCCGACTCATGACAAAGAGCTGCCGGTCGGCAAGCATCCGTTGCAGCTGTATTCGCTGGCCACGCCCAATGGCGTCAAGGTCACGATCATGCTCGAAGAGTTGCTCGCACTCGGGCACAGCGAGGCCGAATACGACGCTTGGCTGATCCGCATCGGCGAGGGCGATCAGTTCTCCAGCGGCTTTGTCGAGGTCAATCCGAACTCGAAAATCCCGGCGCTGCTGGATCGCAGTGTCGAGCCGCCGATCCGGGTGTTCGAGTCCGGCTCGATCCTGCTCTATCTCGCGGAAAAGTTTGGTGCCTTACTGCCCAAGGATCCGGCCGGTCGCACCGAAACCCTCAACTGGCTGTTCTGGCAAATGGGCTCGGCGCCGTATCTGGGCGGTGGCTTCGGGCACTTCTACGCGTATGCGCCGGATAAACTCGAATACCCGATCAACCGCTTCACCATGGAAGCCAAACGGCAACTGGATGTGCTCAACCGCCGTCTCGCCGACAACACCTATCTGGCGGGCGACGAGTACACCATCGCTGATATCGCCGTGTGGCCCTGGTACGGGCAACTGGTGCGCAACAATGTTTACTCGGCGGCGGAGTTTCTCGCGGCGCATGAGTACACCCACGTGCAGCGCTGGGCCGAAGAAATCGCCAAGCGGCCGGCGGTCATGCGTGGGCAACGGGTGAACCGCACCTGGGGTGATGAAGACAGTCAGGTGCCGGAGCGGCATGGGGCAGAAGATCTGAATTGAACCAGACGCGGTCTGTCTGACCGACCACCGGGCAAAAATGTGGGAGCGGGCTCGCTCGCGAATGCGGTGGATCATTCAACCAACGTGTTGTCTGACCCAACCCTTTCGCGAGCAAGCCCGCTCCCACATTTGCTTGCGGAGGCCATCAAATCCAATTGTGAAAAAATCATTAACTAACTGACCCGTACGGGTTTATTCCCTCGGAAACTTCCTACATACTAATGCGAATAATTCTTACATGCACTCGCATCAGTTTCGTTTGGGTAATCTGGGGAAGCAGATAGATGTCGTTTCACACGATCCACCGCCGTTCGAACCTTTCACCTAACCTCCTCGCAATCGCCATCGGCATGGCCAGCATCGCACCTGTGCTGGCGGAGGAAGCTGCCTCGACTGCGCCCGCCAATGGCCCGCTGGAACTGCAAGCGACCGAAATCGGCGCCACGCAGATGAGCAGCACCACCGAAGACTCGCAGTCCTACACCACCGGCCCGATGCAGACCGCGACCAAGCTGTCGCTGACCATGCGCGAAACGCCGCAGGCGGTGACAGTGATCACTCGCCAGCGCATGGACGATCAGAACATGACCAGCGTCAACGACGTGGTGCGCGGCACGCCGGGGTTGTTCCTCAGCGAGGCCAGCGGCCCGGGCCGGCAGACTTACAAGGCGCGCGGTTTCGACATCGATAACATCATGTACGACGGCCTGCCCAGCTCGTATTCGCCATTCACTTTGGCAGTGCAACCGAACCTGGCGATGTTCGACCGAGTGGAAATCGTCCGTGGCGCAACCGGCCTGGTCACCGGTGCCGGCAATCCGTCGGCGGCGATCAACATGGTCCGCAAGCGTCCGACCGCCGATCAGCGCGTAACCCTCACCGGTGCCGCCGGCAGTTGGGATGACTACCGTGGCGAAGTCGATGCCTCCAGTCCCCTGAACGAAAGCGGCACCCTGCGTGGCCGGGTGGTGACTTCTTATCAGGGCGCGGACAGTTTCCGCGACAAGGAAGAAAATGATCACGGCCTGTTTTATGCCATCGGTGAAGCGGACCTGAGCGACAGCACCACCGCGACCCTCGGCTTCTCGCGGCAAAACGATCAGACCAACTATTTCTGGGGCGGCCTGCCGATCGGCGAAAACGGCCACCACCTCGACCTGCCCCGCTCCACCTACCCCGGCACTGATTGGGAAAACCGCAAGCTGCAGGTCGACACCGTGTTCGGTGAAGTCGAACACCGTTTCGACAACGACTGGAAACTGCACCTCGGCGGCTCGACGTCGACACTCGAGGGCGAATTTTCCGGCACGTACCTGTCGCGCTACAACGGCCCGCTGGAAACCACCGCCTACCAGTCGCATCACACCGACAAGCAACGCGCCTTTGACGGTTTCGCCAGCGGCCCGTTCGAAGCCTTCGGCCGCACCCACGAATTGGTGGTCGGCGCGAGCAATCGCGTGTACGACGCCACCACCAGGGAATACTCGCCCTACGACACCGGCCTGCCGATCGCCGCGCCCAAGCCTGACTTCGTCCGTAGCGGCAAGTCGCGCAACGTCACCACTCAGGATGCGGTTTACCTGACCACGCGCTTGAGCCTGGCCGACCCGCTGACGCTGATCCTCGGCAGTCGTCTGGACTGGTATGACTACGACGATCGCAGTGCCGACGGTGACTTCAAGGTCACGCGCAACCTGACCCGGTACGCTGGCCTGATCTACAAACTCGACGACCATCACTCGGTCTACGCCAGCTACACCGACATCTTTACCCCGCAAACCCAGAAGGACCTCGGCGGCAAAGTGCTGGAGCCGATCGTTGGTGAAAACTATGAAGTCGGCATCAAGGGCGAGTATTTCGACGGAGCGCTGAACGGCAGCCTCGCGGTGTTCCAGATGGACCAGACCAACCGCGCCACCCAGGCAGCGACGCAGCTCGGCTGCCCGGAACTGACCTGCTACGAAACCTCCGGCAAAGTCCGCGCTCAAGGCGTTGACATGGAACTGCAGGGTGCACTGACCGAGCAATGGCAAGTCGGCGCCGGCTACACCTACACCCGCGCCCACTACATCAAGGACGAAAACCCGGCCAACAATAATCAGAAGTTCGACACCGATATGCCGGAGCACCTGTTCAAGGTCTCCACCGTCTACCGCTTCAAAGGCCCGCTGGAAAAACTGCGCGTGGGCGGCAACATCTACTGGCAGAGCCGCATGTACAACGACATCGCTCTGGCCAATGGCAGCAGCTACCGCCTGCAACAGGGTGGCTATGCGACCACCGACTTGATGGCCGGTTACGAGGTCAACAAGCACCTCGACCTGCAGGTCAACGCCAACAACATCTTCGATCGCAAGTACTACTCCTCCATCGGCACCGACGTGACCTGGGGCTCGACCGACAACTACGGCACCCCGCGCAGCTACATGATGACCGCGAAGTACAAGTTCTGAGTCGATAGCGTTCAGCCTGTAACACCAAGGGCGCCGGGACTTTCCCGGCGGCCTTTTTTGCATGTTCATTAGGCATGGCCGGGAATTACCGATAGTCTCTGGCGACACTATCGCGAAGCACCGGCCATGTCCCAGACAGATTTCACTTCCGACCTCGAAGCCATTGGCAGCATTGACGCTGTGCCAGTGATCCTGAGCATGGTCAAGCACATCACCGGCATGCGCTTCGCAGCGGTGGCACGGGTTACCGAGAGCAAATGGATTGCCTGCGCCGTTGATGACTCGATCGACTTCGGATTATTACCCGGCGGCGAGCTGGTGCTCGAATCGACCATCTGTCATGAAATCCGTCAGCATCATCAGCCGGTGATCTTCGGCCATGCCAGCCAACATCCGGTGTTCTCCACGCATCACACGCCGAAAACCTACGGCCTGGAAAGCTACATTTCCATTCCGATCATCAAGGCCGATGGCGAGTTTTTCGGCACACTCTGCGCCATTGATTCGGTCCCGGCGAACCTAGATGATCCGGCCGTCGAGAAAACCCTCACCCTGTTCGCCCAATTGATTGCGATGAGCCTGGATACCCAAGGCCATTTGCACGCGACCAAAACCGCGTTGGCCGATGCCAATGAATTGGGCCGTCTGCGCGAGCAATTCATAGCCGTACTGGGCCATGACTTGCGCACGCCGCTCAGCGCCATTCGCATGAGCGCCGACCTTTTACAAAGCAAAGCCGAGGACAAGCGTTCGCGCACGCTACTGTCGGCGATCCGTACCAGCTCAGTGCGCATGGGCGTGCTGATCGAAAACATCCTCGACTTTGCCCGCGGCCGGCTCGGCAGTGGCATCCCGGTGCAGCGCAAACTGGTCGATGATTTACAGCAAACGCTGCGCCAGACCCTCGAAGAAATCCAGGTGGCGTACCCGCAGGCGAGGTTTGTTGCCGCGCTTGAGGTGCCGGCCGGCGTCTATTGCGACCCGCTGCGCATCAGTCAGTTGTTGTCGAATCTGCTGGGCAACGCGGTCACCCACGGTTCCATCGCCGAACCGATCGTGCTCAAGGCCCGTGCCGAGGGCGACGAAATCGTTATCTCGCTGACCAACCAGGGCACGCCGATCCCGCCTGCACTGATGCCGCTGCTGTTCGAACCGTTCTCGCGTTCCGAAGCAGGCCAGCGTCATGAAGGGTTGGGATTGGGCCTGTACATCGCCGGGCAGATTGCCAATGCGCACAACGGCACCTTGAGCGTGACGTCCGACCGTGAAGCGGGCACCTGCTTCGTGGCGCGCTTCCCTGCGCGCTTCAAGTGGGTCTGAGCGCCGTTCTAAGTATTCAGGGGAGTCTGCGGCGTGTCCGGGTTGAGCTGGCGGCGACGGAACTGGCCCGGCGGCTGGCCATGAATCTGGCGAAATCGCCGGGAAAAATAAGCCTCATCGGCGAACCCGCACAACCGCGCCACTTCGCCCACCGAGCGCGTGCTGTTGAGGAGGAAATTGCGCGCCGCGTGCATGCGCCGTTCCAGCACCAGCTCGGTGAAGGTCTTGCCGATTTCCTTGCGCAGCCAGTGCGTCAGGTAAGTCGGTGACAGATAGGTCGCAGCAGCGACTTTGATCAGGTTGAGATCAGGATCGGCGATGTTCTTCCGCAAGTACTCGAACATTCGGCTCAAGGCGTCGCGACGGCTGTTCTCGGCAGCATTCTCTTCCGCCAGGCGCTTGAGCGGCTCGGCATAGAGAAAACACACGCTGCCGATCATCTGCAGCAAGAGCCCCTTGAGCATTTCCCGCGTGCCGAACTGACGGTTCTCATCAAGTGCGCGCATCTGCTCGATCAAACCGCAGACTTGAGCGAAATCCTCATCGTCCAAAATGAAATCCAGGTGTTCCTGAAAGCGGAACGGCGACAGTTCAGGCGCGAGCAGGATCGACACTTCTTCCAGATCCATCGGGTCGCACTGTAGATGCGGCAAGAGAAACGTCTGGGAAAAATTGATGACGATGAAATTGCTGTCCTCGGGATGCGGAATCACATGTACCCGATGCGGCAGGATGAACGCCAGGGTGTTGCGCGGAAATGGCCGCTGCACGCTGCCGATGTGCTGCACGGTGTCGCCACCGAGGTTGATCTGGATCTGGAAGTACTCATGCCGGTGAGGAGCGGTTTCGGCGCGTCGGCCCTTTTTGTCGCGAATGTAGAAATCGGTCAATTCGCTGCGTTGCTGCATGACGTAGGTCGGAATACGGCTGGGTGAAGACATGGGCAGGAGGTCCTCCGGGCAGTGAGGTGGCGCTTGTCATCTTGCAGGGTTGAGCGGTGCTCGGCAATGAGTCATACGATGACGACGGCGTTTGCAGTTGTTTTCTGATGGTGGGGTGCCGAAAGCGCGTGTCCAAAAGCATAAATCGCCAATGCTCAAAGCAAATGTCTTTAATTCAATAGATTAGGTGATCTTTCTAACTCCCTTTATTGAAACTTAATGTATTTATCTTTTTGGACACTCTCGCCAAATCCGCTTTTTTCAAGAAAAAACGTTCTAACCTGCCGGTTGATTTAGAAACGTTGTACGACCACTGTAATGATCAACGCAGCCCGACCTCTTTCAAAAACAATCAAAGGTGCGCACGTCATGATCCTACTATTTCCCCTCGCCGCCCCGCCCGACCTCCCCTTGAAGTCAATTGCACAAAGACGTTCCTGAACGTCTGAAACCCGCGCTGCAACCCGTTCGGTTGCCTTGCCCCACACGTTGCGGGCAACGGCATCGGCTGCTCGAAAAATCTCGACTCTTCTAACAATAACGAGGTCTCCGCATGTCCAACTCCCATTCCTCCAGTGCCACTGTGCCGCCGGTGATAGCCGGCGCACGCGATGCCGTTTCGGCGCAGCGTCTGCCTACCCGGCGGCGCTGGTTCATGCTGTCGTTGCTGCTGATCGCGACGATCATCAATTACATCGACCGGGTGAACATCTCGATCGCCGCGCCGTTCATGGCCAAGGATCTGGGTCTGGACAAGATCGAGATGGGGCTGATTTTCTCCGCCTTCGCCTGGACCTATGCGCTGGCGCTGGTGCCGGCGGGGTTTATCGCTGACCGGTTTGGCTCGCGCTTCACCTACGGCGTATCGCTGATCAGCTGGTCGACCGTCACCGTTTGCCAGGGTTTCGCCACGGGGTTTGCCTCGCTGTTCGGCCTGCGGCTGGCAGTCGGCGCCATGGAAGCTCCGGCTTTCCCGGCCAACAGCCGCGCCGTGACGGTGTGGTTCCCGGCGCGGGAACGCGGGATGGCCAGCAGCATTTACGTGTGCGGTCAGTACCTCGGCACGGCGCTGTTCACCGGCGCGCTGCTGTGGCTGGCGACCACTTTTGACTGGCGCCACGTGTTCTACAGCACCGGCGCACTCGGCATCGTCTTCGGTGTGCTGTGGCTGTACCTGTATCGCGATCCGCTGAACTGCAAAAAAGTCAGCCAGGAAGAATTGAAGTACATCGAAACCGGCGGCGGTCTGGTCAAGAGCAGCCAGGAGCGCACCCGTTTCAACTGGCGGCAGATTGCCGAGCTGTTCAGCTATCGGCAGATCTGGGCGATCTGCATCGGCAAGTTCGCCAGCACCTCTGCGCTGTACTTCTTCCTCACCTGGTTCCCGACCTACCTGATCGAAGAACGCAAACTGACCATGATCAAGGCCGGGATCTTCGCCGTGCTGCCCTTCGTCGGTGCCACCGTGGGGATTCTGCTGGCCGGCATCGTTTCCGACCTGCTGATCCGTCGCGGCTACTCGATGTCGTTTGCGCGCAAGCTGCCGCTGGTGGTCGGTTCGATGCTGGGCATGTCGATCGTGCTGGTGAACTTCACCGACTCCAACCTGATCTGCATCGCCGTGTTGACCATCGCCTTCTTCGCCCAAGGCATCGCATCTTCGTCGTGGGCGGCCGTCTCGGAAGTGGCGCCGAAAGAGCTGATCGGCCTCACTGGCGGCATTACCAGCCTCGCCGCGAACATCGGCGGCATCGTCACGCCGATCGTGATCGGCGCCATCGTTCACGCCACCGGCACCTTCGCCTATGCCTTCTGGTTCATTAGCGGCGTGGCGCTGATCGGCACGCTCTCCTACTCGTTGCTGCTCGGGCGCCTGTATCGCATCGAACTGAAGGTGCGCTGAGCTCAAAAAACCGGATTTGTCCAAACGCAGGCGGCTTTCGTCCAACTTCGCCGACGCCAGCCGCCGTACGCTGCCCTTTCAAACAGGATGACCCGCAGGATGAACATGACTGAATACGTCTTTACCCCGGATCTGCCCGTGACCTTGCCGGTACTCGGCACCGAGCAACGCTTCCCGGTCGGCCGGGTGTTCTGTGTCGGCCGCAACTACCCATGGCCGGACACTCAAGGCCAGTCGCGCCAGCCGCCGGTGTTTTTCATGAAACCGCCGAGCTGCGTGGTCGATGCCGTCGGCGACGTCGCCTTCCCAACAGTGTGCGAGGACTTCGTTCACGAAATCGAACTGGTCGTCGCCATCGGTGAAGGCGGCGCCAATATCCCCGAGGATCAAGCGCTCGCCTACGTGTGGGGCTACGCCGCCGGCCTCGACCTGACCCGCCGCGATGTGCAACGCGCGGCCAAAAGCAACGGCCTGCCGTGGGAAGGCGCCAAGGTGTTCGACGGCGCCGCGCCGATGACCGCCGTGGTCCCGGTGAGCCGCTGCGGCCATCCCGAAGGCGAGTTGTGGCTGAACGTCAACGGCGAAGAACGCCAGCGCGACAACCTCGACAGCCAGATCTGGTCGGTCAGCGAAGTGATCAGCCGCATCTCGCAATCCGTGGCCCTGCGCGCTGGCGACCTGATCATGACCGGCAGCCCCGCCGGCGTTGACAGTCTGCAACCCGGCGACGTGATCAACGCCGGCATCGACGGCATCGGCCACCTGGAAATGCGCGTCGGCCCACGGTCCTGATACCAGCGGATTGAGAAAAAAGGAGAACAACAATATGACGACCCCTTTGAAAGTCGCGCTGGTCACCGGCGCCGGCAGTGGCATCGGCCGCGCCGTGGCGCTGGGCCTGATGGCCGACGGTTTCACCCTTGTACTCGCCGGACGCCGGCCCGAGCCCTTGCAAGCGCTGGTCGAACTGGCGCAGAGCCAGGGTCATCAAGCGCTGGCGGTACCCACCGACGTGCGTGATCCGGCCAGTGTCGACGTGCTGTTCGCGACGATTGCCGAGGTCTACGGGCGCCTCGATGTGGTCTTCAACAACGCCGGCGTCAACGCCCCCGCCGTGCCGCTGGACGAGCTGACCTTCGAGCAGTGGCGCAACGTGATCGACACCAACCTCAACGGCGTCTTCCTATGCGCTCGCGGCGCCTTCGGGCTGATGCGCAAACAACAGCCACAGGGCGGGCGGATCATCAACAACGGTTCGATTTCCGCACACACGCCGCGTCCGTTCAGCAGCGCCTACACCGCGAGCAAACACGCCGTGCTCGGCCTGACCAAATCCCTGGCGCTGGACGGCCGCGAATTCAACATTGCCTGCAGCCAGATCGACATCGGCAATGCCCTGACGGAAATGTCGGTGCGCATGACCAAAGGCGTACGCCAGGCCAACGGCAGCATCGCCGTCGAGCCGATGGTCGACGTCAAACACGTCGCCGATGCAGTGCGCTACATCGCCGGCCTGCCGCTGTCGGCCAACGTCCTGAACATGACCGTCATGGCCAGCGCCATGCCGTTTGCCGGCCGCGGTTGAGCCGGCCTTTTTATTGCGTAACGAGGTAGCCATGAAGCCAGAAATCCTGCAACTGAGCCCGATCCTGATCCCGGAAATCAACGCACGTCTGGACGAACTGTTCAGCGTACGCCGCTACTTCCAGCAAGCGGACAAACCCGCCTACATAAAAGAACACGGCGCCAACATCCGCGGCGTGATCACCGGTGGCCACACCGGCATCAGCCAGGCGCTGATGGCGCAACTGCCGAACCTGGAAGTGGTCGCGGTCAACGGCGTCGGCACCGACGCCGTCGATCTGGCCTACGCCCGCGATCGTGGCATCCGCGTCACCGCCACCATCGGCGCCCTCACCGAAGACGTCGCCGACCTCGCGATCGGCCTGCTCATCTCGGTCTGTCGGGGCCTGTGCACCAGCGACCGCTACGTCCGCTCCGGCCAATGGCCGCAAAGCCCGACCCCACTCGCGCCCCTGCCGCTGGCCCGGCAAGTCTCAGGCATGCGCATCGGCATCGTCGGCATGGGCCGCGTCGGCCGCGCCATCGCCACCCGCGCCGCCGCCTTCGGCTGCCCGATCAGCTACACCGACCTGCAACCGATGAGCGACGTCCCCCACACCTTCATCGCCGACCTCAAACAACTGGCCCGCGACAGCGACGCCCTGATTCTCGCCGCGGCGGCGGACAAGGGCGAAGCGATCATCGACGCGCAAGTGCTGCAAGCGCTGGGCAAAGACGGTTATCTGGTCAACGTCGCCCGGGGCAAACTGGTGAATGAGGCGGATCTGGTGGCCGCGCTTGCGGCTGGCGAGATTGCCGGGGCTGGGCTGGATGTGTTTGTCGATGAACCGAATGTGCCTGAGGCGTTGTTGGGTAATGAACAGGTGGTGCTGCAACCGCATCGGGCCAGCGCAACCTTGCAGACCCGCGCGCGGATGGGGGAAATGGTGGTGGCGAGTCTGGTAGATACGTTTGCGGGAAAAGTGCCGGTTGGGTGTGTGACGGGGTGAACCGGTTCCGAAGCGCTGTTCGCAATCGCGGCACATACCGCTTTCGCGAGCAGGCTCGCTCCCACAGGTTTGATTGCATACATTCAGTGAGAAACGGGGCGGCTGTCAGGCCGCCTTCGCTGGCAAGCCAGCTCCCACAGAAAAGCAAAAGCAAAAGCAAAAGATCGCAGCCTTCGGCAGCTCCTACACACGATGAGCGTTAGCTCGAGTAAAGCTTTTGATCCTGGAGCCCGTCGGCAGGCTGAGTGGAGGGATTGATCCGGGGTGGGAGCGCAGCGACCGTACGACTCAGTCGTACACAGCGCAAGGAGGTGCAGCGAAGCAAACCGGAGCCGCTGCGCCCGGATCGATCCCGGAGCGAAGGAACCCCGAGCCCCAGCGAGCGGGCCGAACGTCAGGGCGCAGCCTTTTGGTTACTTTTTGGCGTTTGAAAAAGTGACCCGCTGTAAGAACGGAACCGTAATCAGCCACACCCGCAGAAACGGATATACACCCAAAACCCGAAGAGCATGGTCGGCCCAAAGGCCGCCAAGTCCACAAAAAAAACCCCACAACCGAAAACCAGTGTGGGGCCAAAAAATTGGTTGGTTGCGGCCAACCAAAGGAGCTCTATAAAAAAACCATCCAGGCGCTCAGATCAAATGCACTCCTGAGCCGCCCGCTCAAAACTCGAAGGCAACAGATTCGACGCCAGCAAATGCCGCTCATAAATGAACACCTTGCCACCCTTCCCCGCCTTGTACGCCTCCAGCACGTTGTCCGCCGCCACCTTGCTCGGCACCACAATCCGATAACTGCGCTGACTCTGCGAAACCGTCGGATTCAACGCACTGCCCTGCAACTTCGGCACCACGCAATCGGCGTACTGCGCCGGCGTCTTGCTGGTCTGCAACGTCAGAGTCGGATCGTTCGGCGCCGAAGCACAACCGCCGAGCAAAAGGGAAACAAAAGCCATGGCTGGCACGAATAAAGGACGCATCGGGGTAATCCTGAAAATAAAGGTTCGGTTCAACCGGCAACGGTTCGACTTCACGGGATCGCCGCTGCCATTCAATTTTTTGGAGAATCAGCTCGACGCCACCAGGGCCTTGAGCGACACATCGAATTGCTTCAGCGCATTGAGTTGCAGATCACGCTGCTGATTGATCTGTGCCGCGATCTGCGGCGCCGCCCGGTCACGCACCCAGACCGAAGGCAGCTCCTGCTCGATTGCCCCCTCGGCCTTGCCGATGTATTGCAGGTCGGCGTCGTAGAACCGTGCAGAGAAGCGCGCCTCGACCAGACTGTTGCGTTGGGTCAGCAAGCGATTGAAGGTATCGAGCTTGACCACCACATCCGGATGGGCCTGAAGCAGTTCATCCAGATTGTCGTAAACGGTCACCGAGACGAACTGTTGCTGCAGCGAACTCACCAGCCAGTCGAGCGCCAGTTCCGGGTCGGAGCTGCCAACAAAGGCGTCGCGAATTCGCGAATCCAGCGCATCTTTCGCGCCATTGAGCGCCATGTCGTGGTAGCGCTCCAAATATTGCAGGTTCTGCAGTGTGTTTTCGCTCAACAACACCCCAACGGTCTGCGTATGCTGCAACGCCGAGGCACTGGCGGCGATGGGTTGCAGGTGACACGACCGGGCGTCGTCTGCGTAAGCCGGTGCGGTAACCACCCCGCCCATCAGCAGGGCGATCATTGCCAGTCGAGTCAGAATGTTCATCGCGCAATTTCCTTGAGCTGCGTCTTCGATGGAGGCGATTTTCCGCCGATCGCTGACAAAGCAGAACTTGCGTTTCTTGATGGTCACTATTACTTCCAGCAATAGTTGCGTGTCGCGCAGACTGATGCACACTGGATGCATCCAAGAAAAATGATGAGGGTCTCGCCTTGAGAACGTTCGATCTGATCCGTGACGCCGTGCTGCCCGATTTCCGCGAGCGCGTGGCCGAATATCTGGTGCAGTACGAAAGCATCCTGCTGGACAAAAACATCCGCGATGCGCAACTGATCCGCGACACTGCCCAGCAACTGCGCGGTTACCTGCGCGGGCTCAACACCACACGAGTGCTGGGCATGGCCTATTGGGAAGAGCTCGATCGCCGCGTGGTAGACACGTGGCTAAGCCCAAAAGAGTGACCACCGGAGCGCCAGTGGTCTGCCCGGCGACGCGCCCCCTGCGAAAAACCTGACCAAACGCTTACAATCGCAGGCCTATTGCCATACATACAGGCTTGCCCGGAAATGCCGCTCGACCCGCCAACGATGCTGACCATCACGATCGCCCTCGCAGCCGCTGCCGCGCTGTATCTGGCGGTCGAATGGCGCAGCATCCGTGAGCCTTCGCTGCTGTTCTGGAGCGCCGGTTTCGCCACCATCACCATCGGTTCCACCCTCGCTCTGCTGCGCAGCAGCGGTTTTCTGCTGCTGGGCATCTGGTTCGCCAACGGCCTGCTGGTGACCGCACATTTCTTTTTCCTGCTCGGCGTGGCGCGTTTCACCCAGACCCGACTGTCGCCGGCGTGGTATCTGATTTTCGCGACATGGCTGATCATGTTGACGTTGCCGGACGGACCGCTGTGGTCCAAGGCCATGCTGGTGGCCAACTCGCTGCTGGTAGCCATCCCCACGCTGAAGGCCAGTTCGCTGCTGCGTCCGCACGGCAAGTCATTGAGCGTCGGCGCGGTGCAACTGCGCTATGTGCTGCTCGGCCACGGCATCTTTTATGTGGCCAAGGCTCTGACCGTAGTGATCCCCGGCACGCTGATCGATCTGGCGGCGTTTCGCGGCGAGATCATTCAGATCTCGCTGGTCGAAGGCGCCATGGCGATCATGTTGATTGCGCTGTCGATGACTGGCACCGAGCGTTATCGCCGGGAAAAGCAGATCGCCCGCCTCGCCGAGCGCGATCCGCTCACCGCCCTCTACAACCGCCGCGCCCTGGAAAAACGCACGCCACGCCTGTTGGCCGGGGTATCGGCGCAGAGACCGGGTGCGCTGCTGTTGATCGATATCGACAACTTCAAACTGGTCAACGACCAGTACGGGCATATCGCCGGCGACCGCTTGCTGATTGCCTTGAGCGAGATGATCCGCGCCCAGCTGCCGGCGAATGCGCTGACCGCGCGCCTGGGTGGCGATGAGTTTTTGATGTTGCTCAACAACGCCTCGCCCGAAGCTATCCTTGAACTGGGCAATGCCTTGCGCGAACAGTTTCTGGCCCTGGCGTCGCACACCTATCCCACGTCCGCTGCGGTGACCTTGAGTATCGGCGGCGCCCTGTTCGACAAACCACCAGCCAGTCTGGATGCGCTGATCGAACTTGGCGACGCCGCGCTCTACGAGTCCAAACGCGGCGGCCGCAACCGCTTGCGCCTGTCCGGCCTCGCCACTCCAGGATGACCCACAGCATGTCCAGCCACGACACCCCGCTGCAAGACCTCGCCGCCCCCGAAGGCGTTTGCTACGGCTGCGGCGGCCGCAACCCGCACGGCCTGCACGTCAAAAGTCGCTGGGACGAAGACGGCAGCCATGTGATCGCCGAACACGTGCCCGAAGCCCAATACTGCGGCTGGCCGGATCTGGTCTACGGCGGGCTGATCGCCATGCTGGTCGACTGTCACTCCAACTGGACCGCCATGGCCTGGCACTACCGCGCAGAAAACCGCGAAGCCGGCAGCCTGCCGCGCATCGACTGCGTCACCGGGAACCTTGGGATCAAGTTCATCAAACCGACACCGATGGGCGTACCACTGCTCTTGCGCGCGCGGGTCGAAGGTGAGGTCGGGCGCAAGACCCGAGTGATTTGCGAGGTGTATGCAGGAGAAGTGCTGACGGCGGTGGGCGATTCGGTGTTTGTGCGGGTGGATACGGGGCAGTTGGCCAATGCGGCGCATGGCCGCTGAGCTTGGCTCGATCTGTAGGAGCTGCCGAAGGCTGCAATCTTTTGATCTTGCTTTGGTCAAAAAAAATCAAAGTCAAAAGATCGCAGCCTTCGGCAGCTCCTACATTTGGATCGCGAGCTCTCAACGCGACAAGGTTGTCGCATTCGCCCGCGCCGCATGCAGCTTCTTATAGCTCTCAATCAAGCGCAAATGCCGATCCAGCCCTTCCAGCTTCATGCTCGTCGGCGTCAAACCGTAAAAGCGCACACTGCCATTGACCGAACCAATCGCCGCATCCATGCGTTCGTCGCCAAACATCCGACGGAAGTTGGCCTCGTAGTCTTCCAGCTCGAGATCCTCGTCCAGCTCCATTTCCAGCACCACATTCACAGCCTGATAAAACAAGCCGCGCTCAACGGTGTTGTCGTTGTATTGCAGGAACGCTTCGACCAGATCCTTCGCCTCGTCAAACTTCTGCAGCGCGAGGTAGATCAGCAGGCGCAGTTCGAGAATCGTCAATTTGCCCCACGGAGTGTTGTCGTCGAACTCGATGCCGATCAGCGTGGTGATATCGGTGTAGTCATCCTGCTCGCTGCGTTCCAGGCCCTGGACCAGATTGCGCAGGCCCACCTTGCTGAGGTTGTGCAGGTTGAGAATGTCGGCGCGAAATTGCAGGGCTTTGTTGGTGTTGTCCCAGATCAGGTCTTCGATCGGGTAGATCTCCGAGTAATCCGGCACCAGGATGCGGCAGGCCTTGGCGCCGATGTGCTCGTAGACGGCCATGTAGACTTCCTTGCCCATGTCTTCGAGGATGCCGAACAGGGTTGCGGCTTCTTCGGCATTGGAGTTTTCGCCTTGGCCGGAGAAGTCCCACTCGACGAATTCGAAGTCTGGTTTGGCGCTGAAGAAGCGCCACGACACCACGCCGCTGGAATCGATGAAGTGCTCGACGAAGTTGTTCGGCTCAGTGACTGCCTGCCCGGAAAAGGTCGGCTGCGGCAAGTCGTTTAGGCCTTCGAAGCTGCGGCCCTGCAAGAGTTCGGTCAGGCTGCGTTCCAGCGCGACTTCCAGGCTCGGGTGCGCGCCGAACGAGGCGAAGACGCCGCCGGTGCGCGGGTTCATCAGGGTCACGCACATCACCGGGAATTCACCGCCCAGCGAGGCATCCTTGACCAATACCGGGAAACCCTGCTCTTCAAGGCCTTTGATGCCGGCGAGGATGCTCGGGTATTTCTCCAGCACTTCTTGCGGTACGTCCGGCAGGGCCATTTCGCCTTCGAGGATTTCGCGTTTGACTGCGCGCTCGAAAATCTCCGACAGGCACTGCACCTGCGCTTCGGCCAGGGTGTTGCCGGCGCTCATGCCGTTGCTCAGGTAGAGGTTTTCAATCAGGTTCGACGGGAAGTACACCACTTCGCCGTCCGATTGGCGCACGAACGGCAGCGAGCAGATGCCGCGCTGGGTGTTGCCGGAGTTGGTGTCGTACAGGTGCGAGCCACGCAGTTCGCCGTCGCGGTTGTAAATGCCGAGGGTGTAGTCGTCGAGAATCTCGCTTGGCAATTCGTCCTTCGGCCCCGGCTTGAACCATTTCTCATCCGGGTAATGGACGAATTCGGCATTGGCGATGTCTTCGCCCCAGAACTGGTCGTTATAGAAGAAGTTGCAATTGAGGCGCTCGATGAACTCGCCCAGCGCCGAAGCCAGTGCGCCTTCCTTGGTCGCGCCCTTGCCGTTGGTGAAGCACATCGGCGAATGCGCATCGCGAATGTGCAGCGACCAGACGTTCGGCACGATGTTGCGCCACGAGGCGATTTCGATCTTCATGCCGAGGTCGGCGAGGATCTTCGACATGTTGGCGATGGTCTGTTCCAGCGGCAGGTCCTTGCCGGCAATGTAGGTGCCCGCCTGGGAATCGGACTGCGGCATCAACAAGGCCTGGGCATCGGCGTCGAGGTTGTCGACTTCTTCGATGATGAACTCGGGGCCGGTCTGCACCACCTTCTTTACCGTGCAGCGGTCGATGGAACGCAGGATGCCCTGGCGATCCTTGTCGGAGATATCGGCGGGCAACTCGACCTGAATCTTGAAGATCTGGTTGTAGCGGTTTTCCGGGTCGACGATGTTGTTTTGCGACAGGCGAATGTTTTCCGTCGGGATGCTGCGGGTGTCGCAGTACAGCTTGACGAAGTAAGCCGCGCACAAGGCCGACGACGCCAGGAAGTAGTCGAACGGCCCCGGTGCCGAGCCGTCGCCCTTGTAGCGGATGGGCTGATCGGCGATCACCGTGAAGTCGTCGAACTTGGCTTCAAGTCGAAGGTTGTCGAGAAAGTTGACCTTGATTTCCATGCGGGATTACCAGAATACGGCTAAACGAATGGCGGCCATTATCCGGTTTTTGTGCGGGAAGTCTCGCCCTTTCGGGATTCGCCGCCGGCCGGCGGTGCTGGAAATTCCAACGGATTCGCTACACTTTGAAAAAATCCAGGCGATACCAATAACAACAATCTGAACATTGTGCGCTCGCCATTGTTCTAGATTCACAAGACACCGGATCAAGGACGAGCACATGGTCGTTACTCTCCCTGCGCAGCCAATCCCAACACCGCAACGCGCCGTGACCCGGCGCCTGGCCATCGCCGTTGGCGCTTTGTTCGTCGCTGGCGTTATCGCCGCGATCAGCACATTACTTGGCATCGCCAATACCCTTGACGCGAAAGACCTGGAACAGAACCAGTTCTATTCCGTGCGCGCCGTGGAAAACCGCATCACCGCGTCGAAAAACTACATCACCAGTTATGCCTACTGGACCCGCGCCTATGAGGCCTTGAGCGGGCCGATCGACGTCAACTGGGCCTACACCGAACAGAACATGGGCAAGACGCTGTTCACCAGCGATGGCTACGACGGTGTGTTCGTCCTTGATCGCAATCGCACCAAGTACGCGGTGATTCGCGGGCAGATGGTTGAAACCGATGTGGCCACGGTGCTGCAAGCGCCCGCCTCGGCGCTGGTCGAGCAGGTGCTGAGCCAGCCTGATCTGACCAAGCCGATCAGCAGTTATTCACTGTTCGAAGGCTGGCCGGCGCTGATCACCGCTGCCGCGATCATTCCCAACGACGAGCGCCCGCTGGATGAACTGAAAAACACCTCGGTGCTGGTGTTCGTCGACAAGCTGACCCCGACCAAACTGCGCAAGATCGGCAGCGGTTATGGTCTGACGAACCTGACCCTGGTCCCGGATGACACCATTGAGAAGGGTCAACCAAGCGTGCCGCTCGACAGCACCGGCTACAGCCTGGTTGCCGACCTGCAACGGCCCGGTCAGCAATTGTTGTGGACGCTGGTGCCACCGCTCGGCGCGACGTTCCTGGTGCTGATGCTGTTGACGGCATACTTTTTCCGCCACGCCCTGCGTTCTTCGCAATACGTCGACAACAGCATCCATGCCATGCAGGCGTCGAATCAGGCCCTTGAAGCCGCCAATCATGCGCTCGAAGCCAGTGAAGAACGCTTTCGCGCCGTGGCCGAAGCGGCGTCGGACTGGATCTGGGAAGTCGATGGTCAGTTGGCGCTGACCTATCTGTCGGCGCGCTTCAGCGAGGTCACCGGCTACCCGCAAGCCCTGTGGCTGGGCCAGGACATCGGCGAATTATTGACCTGCGACACCACACCTCTGGAGCTGTGGCTGCGCAAACTCAGCGAAGAAAACAGCGCCGGCGATTTGCGTTGCACCTATCGCGATCACTCCGGCCAGCCGCGCCACTGCCGGCTCTCCGCACGGCCGATTTTCGACAAGGACGATGTCGTCGGTTATCGCGGCACCGCCAGCGACATCACCGACGAAGTCGCTGCCCACGCGCAGATTCAGCACCTGTCGATGCACGACGCCCTGACCGGTCTGCCCAACCGCAACAAACTGGCGCGCTATCTGGATGAAGTGCTGCTCTTGAAGGAACACGCACCGCCTCTGTCGCTGCTGATGATCGATCTGGACAATTTCAAACCGATCAATGATTCCCTCGGTCATCCGGCCGGCGACGCGGTGCTGCAGGAAGTCGCCACGCGTCTGCGTGAATGCACCCGCGAGCACGACCTAGTTGCCCGCCTCGGCGGTGATGAATTCGTCGTGGTGCTCAACGGCATGGACAGCCATAACGAGATCGACAAATTCTGCACACGGCTGATCGGCAGCCTGCATCAACCGATCAATTATGAACAACATCCGCTGCACATCGGCGCCAGTGTCGGCATCGCACTGAGTCGTCGACACGGCTTCGTCGTCAGCGATCTGATCCGCTACGCCGATATCGCCCTGTATCAGGCCAAGTCCGAAGGCAAGAACACCTGGTGCTATTTCGAAGCGCACATGAGCGATCAGATCCAGACGCGCCGGCAAATGGAAGATGACCTGCGCCATGCGCTCAAGCACAACGAGTTCGTGTTGCACTATCAGCCGCGCTACAAGGTCGACGGAAAGCACATCGTTTCAGTCGAAGCGCTGGTGCGCTGGCAGCATCCGACACAAGGCTTGCTCGGGCCGGACGTGTTCATTCCGCTGGCCGAGCAGACCGACCTGATCGTGCCGCTGGGACGCTGGGTGCTGCGCGAAGCCTGCGAAACTGCGCTGGAATGGCCGTCTGACATTCTGCTGTCGGTCAACCTCTCGCCAGCGCAGTTTGCTCTCAGCGATGTGGTCGAGGATGTTCGCGAAGTGCTGGTGCAAACGCGTTTCCCGGCCAGCCGCCTGGAGCTGGAAATCACCGAGAACGTGATGCTGAACGACACCGATGGCGCGCTGACGACCATGAATCAGCTCAAAGAACTCGGCGTGCGCCTGAACATGGACGACTTCGGCACCGGCTATTCGTCGCTCGGTTATCTGCGCGCCTATCCGTTCGACGGGATCAAGATCGACAAACGCTTTATCGCCTCGATCAGCAGCGGCACCAATGATCGTGCCGTGGTGCAGGCGATCATTGGCCTGGGCAAAGCCATGGGTTTGACGGTGACTGCCGAAGGCGTCGAGACCGAGGAGCAACTGGCGATTCTCGGCAAGGATCAATGCAACGAGGTGCAGGGCTACTTCATGAGCCGGCCAATCGACAAGGCGGCTTTTGCTGACTTGTTGCGAGCTTCGCGACTGTCGCTGGTGAGCAAAAAAGGTCGGGTGACGTGACCCTCAGCCATCGCTGGCAACGCGCACCTTGCCGCTGAACACGCGGAAACCGAAAGTGTTGTAGGCCAGCGTGATGGGGATCAGCACGGCGAATCCGATCAGCATGAAGATCTGACTGTTCGGGCTTGAGGCGGCTTCGTCCAAGGTCAGATCCGGCGGAATGATGAAGGGAAATAGCGCGACCAGCATCACCGCGAAAGCCAGGACGAAGACGCCCAATGCGGCGAACAGCGGGATAAAGTCGAAGCGGCTGTGAAAGCCTTTGCTGAACACCCATCCTAGAGCGCTGACGATCAGCCCTGCCGGCAACCACAGCCGAATATCGGCGAGCCGCCGGGCATATTGCGGCTGCAACGTCGCCGTCCATGCGATCAGCACCAGCAAGAGTGCCGCGACGACCAGCGCCAGCACGCGGGCCTGGCGGGCCGAGTGCCGCTGCAGTTCATCCAGGGTGCGCCAATACAACCAGCAGGTCCCCAGCCACACGTAACCGAGCACCAGCACCAGACCACAAAACACGGGGAACGGATTCAGCCAGTCGCGGCCATCGCCAATGTACTGACCGTCCTGATGCGCAACACCCTGCACCAAAGTCCCCAGTATCACGCCCTGAACAAAACCCGTCAGCAGCGAAGCCAGCGCCAATACGCCATCGACGACTCTTTTGCGCTGTTCGTTCGCTGCGTAGTCGCGAAACTCCAACGCCATGGCCCGCGCGATCAGGGCCAGAAACATCACGATAAACGGCACGTACAACGCCGGCAGCAGAATCGCGTAGGCCAGCGGAAACAACGCCAGCAGCCCTCCGCCGCCGAGCACCAGCCAGGTTTCGTTGGCGTCCCACACCGGCAGAATCGTCACCGCCATCGCCCGCCGCTGCTCGCTGCAACGCGTCAGACCCATCAGCATGCCGACGCCCAGATCAGTGCCGTCGAGCACCACGTAGTTCATCACCGAGAACGCCAGCGCCGCCGCGCACAATAGGGTCAGCCAATCTGTGTCCATGTCTGCGACTCCTCAGTGCCCGGTTTCGTCGCCAAGGGTGGGCTGCGGACCCGGTTGATCCTGCTGCGGCGGCTCGCGCAACAAGCGCAGCAATACCCACAGGCCGATGCCGAAGATCAGCAGATAAAACAGCAGAATCAGCCACGTCGACCCGACGACTTGAGCCCTCGACACCGACGAAAGACTGTCCGCCGTGCGCATCAGCCCATAAACCGTAAACGGCTGACGACCTACTTCGGTGACGACCCAGCCGCTGAGCATTGCCAAAAACCCGGCCGGTGCCAGCAGCACGCAGGCGCCCAGCCAGCGACGCGCCGTGTACAGGCGATTACGCCGGCGCAGGATCAGGCTGACCACGCCCTGCCCGAGCATCAACAGCCCCAGCCCGACCATCAGCCGGAAGGCGAAAAACACCGGTGTGACGGGCGGGATGTCCTCAGCCGGAAATTCATCCAGCGCGGCGATGGTGCTGGTCAGGTCGTGCTGCAGGTAGAGGGAGCCGATGCGTGGAATGGCCACCTCCAAGTGGTTGCGGCGTTCTTGCATATCCGGCCATGCGAACAGCCGCAGTGGCTCCCCTGCCCCTTGAGCCGGGCGCGTCCATGAGCCTTCGATCGCCGCCACTTTCTGCGGCTGGGCGTGCAGACTGTGCCGGCCATGCAGGTCCCCGACAACGATCTGCACCGGCATCAGCAGCGCAATCACCCACAGCGCCATGGAGAATTGCAGGCGAGCACGCGGATTTGCCGAGGCCTTGCGCAACTGCCAGGCGCTGATGCCGGCAATCAGCGTCGCACTGCCGATAAACACGGCGAGCAGCATGTGCGCCAGACGATAGGGAAACGAAGGATTGAAGATGACTGCCCACCAGTCCTCGGCGAGGAAACGCCCATCCGCCCCAACCGAATAGCCGGCGGGGGTTTGCATCCACGAATTGGCGGAAAGAATCCAGAAAGCGCTGATAACCGAACCGACGGCCACCGCGCAGGTGGCAAAAAAATGCAGACGCGGGCCGACCTTCTTCAGGCCGAACAACATGATGCCAAGGAATCCCGCTTCGATGAAAAACGCCGCCATCACTTCATAGAACATCAGCGGACCGAGGACATCACCGGCCTGCACCGACAGCCGCGACCAATTGAGACCGAACTGATATTCCAGAATCAATCCCGACGCCGTGCCCACTGCAACGTTGAGGGCGAATACCTTGAGCCAGTAACGATAAACATCCAGATAAACCTGGCGCCCGGTTTTCAACCACATCGCTTCCAGCACCATGAGGAAATTCGCCAGACCAATGCTGAACGCCGCCAGCACGATATGGAAACTGATCGTGATCGCAAACTGGGCACGGGCCGCCATCAGGGCCGAATCGACAGCCTCCATCCATCAACCGCTGTAGAACACAGCAAGCTTGTTGCCTTCGGGATCGCGCAGATAAGCCACGTAAAAGTCCGGCGTGTAGGCCTCGCGCGTGCCGGGCGCGCCCTCATCGCTGCCGCCATGGTCGAGCCCGGTCTTGTGCACCTGATCAACCTTATGCCGCGAGTCGGCGCGGAACGCCGGCATCATGCCGTTGCCCCGAGTCGCCGGCTCGCCATTGAACGGTTGTGATATGTGCACGCTGCCGGGGCCGTTGGACTTGTCGGCGCAATCGGGCAGGTAGAAACAGTAGTGTTCTTCGCGATCATGCCGGTAGCCGAGCGGCGTCAGGATCGCCTTGTAAAAAGCCGCCGAACGCTCAACATCGTTGGCGCCGATAAACAGATAACTGAGCATGGGACGTCCTCCGATGGCAGCTGTCAGCGCTGTGGCTGTTCCTCGTTCAGGGTAAAAACGTTACCGGCGTCGCGTACCAGTTGGCGCCATTCGGCACTGGTGATCAGGCCTTGCTCCTCCATCTGATCCGCAGCCTTGAGCAACTCGTCATATTGCTGTTCCGGATCCAGATCGCCCTCGGCCTGCTCCGCCATCTTGCGCCATGCCGCCAGTGATGCCTTTTTTTGCTGATCGAACATACGGGAATCTCCTGAGGGACTTACCCGGTAGAAAAATCAGTGCGAGAGAGGTTCAGGGCAGACGACGGATGGACGGTTGATGCGCAAAACCCTGTCGGAGTGAGCCTGCTCGCGATAGCGGTATATCTGTCAAATTAAATTTGAATGTTCCTCCGTCATCGCGAGCAGGCTCACTCCCACAGAAAAGCAAAATCAAAAGATCGCAGCCTTCGGCAGCTCCTACAGTTGGATCGCGTACCACCTCAAGAACAGGTCGGCAGTCAGGCCGCCTTCGCGAGCAGGCTCGCTCCCATAGAAAAGCAAAAGCAAAAGATCGCAGCCTTCGGCAGCTCCTACACAATGAGCGTTAGCTCGAGTGCTTTTGATCTTGCTTTTGATCCACCGGCGACGTCGGAAGGCTGAGTGGAGGGATTGATCCGGGCGTG
>NZ_JBSICA010000060.1:0-4271 GCF_058245595.1 Pseudomonas sp. UF-293
ACCGCGCTTGGCACCAGGTTCTCGAAGTTGCCGCCGGTCGCACCCTCGATGGTCACTTCGACTTTACCGGCATCTTTATAGACGTCGTCTTTCGGTGCGTCGACGGTCACGGTGCCGGTGGTTTTACCCGCGTCGATAGTGATCGTGGCGCCATTCGACAGGGTCACAGTCATCGGTGTGCCGGCCGGGTTGGTCAGGGTTGCGGTGTAGGTGATCTGACCACCTTCGGCGACCGAATCGCTGGCGGTCAGGTTCAGGTTGGTGGTGTCGGTAGTGTCCGATACCACGGTGTCGGCGGACTTGCCGTCGACCACGAGTTTTTCGTAGTTGCCGCCCGTGGCGCCATCGATGGTCACGCTCAGCGAGCTGCCACCCGCCAAGGGGCTGTTCGGCGCGACGTAGTTGACGCTGCCGGTGGTTTCGCCAACGGCGATGGTGATGGTCTGGCCGTTGGACAGGCTGACGATGACCGGAGAGCCGGTCACTGGCGCGCCCACGGTCGCGGTGTAGACCACGGTTTCGCCTTCAGCAACGTTCGCGGTGGCGCTCAGCGACACGGTGGAGGTGTCGATGGTGTCGTTGACCGCAGTCACCGCTGGCGCTGTGCTGGTAACGAGTTTTTCGAAGTTGCCGCCGGTCGCGCTCTGGATAGTTGCTTCAACGCTGCCGGCGTCTTTATAGACGTCGTCTTTTGGTGCATCGACGGTCACGGTGCCGGTGGTTTTGCCGGCCTCGATGAGGATAGTCGCACCGTTCGACAGGGTCACGGTGACCGGTGTGCCAGCGGCGTTGCTCAAAGTCGCGGTGTAGGTGATCTGGCCGCCTTCGTTCACCGCATCGGTCGCGCTGAGCGACAGGTTGGTGGTGTCGACGGTGTCGGTCACGGTGGTGCTGACCGGGGTCTGGTCAGCGATGAGATTTTCGAAGTTGCCGCCGCTGACGTTGGTGATCGAGTTGGTCAGCGGCGCGTGGCCGGCGAGTGCGTCGTTCGGCGCGGTGGTGCTCACGCTGCCGCTGGTCTTGCCGACTTCGATGGTGATGTTCTGACCGTTGGCCAGGGTTACGACCACAGGCGAACCGGTGACCGGTGCGCCAACGGTGGCGGTGTAGGTGACGGTGCCACCTTCGGCTGCGGTTTCGGTGGCGGTCAGTTTGACAGTCGAGGTGTCGACGGTGTCGGTGACATCGGTGACCGCTGGCGTGGTGCTCGGCACCAGGTTTTCAAAGTTGCCGCCGGTGGCGTCCTTGATCGTGACTTCAACTTTTCCGGCGTCTTTGTAGACGTCATCGGCAGGTGCCGGAACGGTGACGGTGCCGGTGGTTTTGCCGGCCTCGATGGTGATCACTGCGCCGTTGCTCAGATTCACGGTCACCGGCGTGCCGGCCGGGTTACTCAGGGTCGCGGTGTAGACAATCGAACTGCCCTCGGCCACAGAGCCGGTCGCGGACAGCGACAAGCTGGTGGTGTCGGCGACGTCAGTCACCGAGGTCACCGCCGGGGTCTGGTCGGCTACGAGGTTTTCGTAATTGCCACCGCTGGCACCGTCGATTTTCACGCTCAGGGTGTTGCCGCCGGCCTGTGCATCGTTCGGTGCGATGAAGTTCACGCTGGCGCTGCTGGCGCCAACCGGAATGGTGATGGTCTGGCCGTTGGACAGGGTCACCACCACTGGCGAACCGGTGACCGGTGCGGTCACGGACGCGGTGTAGACAACCACGCCGCCTTCAACCGCACTGGCGCTGGCGGTCAGCGCAACGGTGCTGTTGTCGATGGTGTCGGTGACATCAGTTACCGCAGGAGTCTTGTCGATAACCAGATTTTCAAAGTTGCCGCCGCTGGTTTTGGTGATGCTCGCATCGACCTTGCCGGCGTCCTTGTAGACGTCATCGCCAGGCGCGGCGACGGTCGCAGTGCCAGTGCTCGCACCCTTGGCAATGTTGATTACCGCGCCGTTGCTCAGGGTCACGCTCATGGCCGTGCCGGCCGGATTGCTCAGGGTCGCCGTGTAGACGATCGAGCCGCCTTCGGCAACGCTGCCGGTTGCGCTCAGGCTGATGTTGGTGGTGTCGACGGCGTCGGTGACTTTGGTCACCACAGCCGAACGATCGGCATCGACGCGCTCGAAATTACCGCCGCTGTGGCTGGCGATCGCCGTCCGCACGTTGCTGCCATCGATGTACGGCGTATTGGCGGGCGCCGGGAAATTCACCGAACCGCTGGTGGCACCGGCCGCGATGTTGATCACCGCGCCGTTGGCCAGGGTCACGGTCATCGCAGTGCCGGCCGGGTTGCTCAGGGTCGCGGTGTAGGTGATCTGGCCACCTTCGCTGACGGTATCGCTGGCAGTCAGGGTCAGTGCGGTTGTGTCGACGGTGTCGTTGACCGTGGTGCTGACCGGGGTCTTGCTGACGTCGAGTTTCTCGAAGTTGCCACCGCTGGCATCGGTCATGGTTACGGTGAGCTTGCTGACGTCTTTGTAAACGTCATCGCTCGGTGCGGCAATCGTCACCGAACCGCTGGTCTTGCCGGCTTCGATGGTGATGGTCTGGCCATTGCTCAGGTTGACGGTTACCGGCGTTTGCGCGGCGTTGGTCAACGTTGCGGTGTAAGTGATCGAAGAGCCTTCGAGCACATAGCTTTCTGCGCTGAGGGTCAGGTGCGTGGTGTTGACCGTGTCGGCAACATTGGTCACCGCAGGCGTAGTGCTCGGCACCAGATTTTCGAAGTTGCCACCGGTGGCGTCCTTGATCGTCACTTCGACTTTGCCGGCGTCTTTGTAGACGTCATCGGCAGGTGCCGGAACGGTCACGGTGCCGGTGGTCTTGCCGGCTTCAATGGTGATGACCGAGCCGTTGCTCAGATTTACGGTGACCGGCGTACCGGCAGGATTGCTCAGCGTCGCGGTGTAGGTGATCTGACCACCTTCGTTGACGTTGCCAGTGGCAGTCAGCGCGACGCTGGTGGTGTCGACGGTGTCGGTCACGGTGGTGCTGACCGGGGTCTTGTCGGCGACCAGATTTTCGTAGTTGCCGCCGCTGACGTTGGTGATCGAATTGGTCAGCGGTGCGTGACCGATCTGCACGTCATTCGATACCGGGGCGGTGACGCTGCCGGTGGTCTGGCCGACGGCGATGGTGATGTTCTGGCCGTTGGCCAGGGTCACGACAACGGGCGTGCCGGTGACTGGCGCGCCGACAGTGGCGGTGTAAGTCACGGTACCGCCTTCGGCCACTGAAGTATCAGCAGTCAGTTTGACGGTCGAAGTGTCGATGGTATCGGTGACTTGAGTGACCGCTGGCGTGGTGCTCGGAACGAGGTTCTCGAAATTGCCACCGGTAGCGCTGGTGATCGTTGCCTGGACGGAACCGGCGTCTTTGTAAACGTCATCGGACGGGGCCGCAACGGTTGCAGTGCCGCTGGTTTCGCCAGCCTTGATGGTGATCACGGCGCCGTTCGACAAGGTAACGGTTACTGGCGAGCCAGCGGCGTTGGTCAAAGTCGCGGTGTAAACAATCGAACCACCTTCAGTCACAGAGCCGGTCGCACTCAGCGACAGGTTAGTGGTGTCGGTAACGTCGGTGACTGAAGTCGAAACTGGAGTGTTGTCCGCCACCAGATTTTCGTAGTTGCCACCGCTTACGCCAGTGATCGAGTTGGTCAGCGGAGCGTTGCCGGTCAAGGCATCGTTCGGTGCGGTGTAGGTGACTGAGCCAGTGGTCTGGCCGACGGCGATGGTGATGTTCTGACCGTTCGCCAGAGTCACGACAACCGGCGAGCCGGTAACCGGAGCGCCAACCGTGGCGGTGTAAGTCACGGTGCCGCCTTCAGCGACGGAGGTATCGGCGGTCAGCTTGACGGTCGAGGTGTCGATGGTGTCGGTGACTGTCGTCACGGCTGGAGCAGTGCTCGGAACGAGATTCTCGAAGTTGCCACCGGTAGCGCTGGTAATCGTTGCCTGCACGGAACCGGCATCTTTATAGACGTCATCGGACGGTGCAGCAACGGTTGCGGTGCCGGTGGTTTCGCCAGCCTTGATGGTGATCACCGCGCCGTTCGACAAGGTCACGGTCACTGGCGAGCCAGCTGCGTTTGTCAGCGTCGCGGTGTAAGTGATCTGGCCGCCTTCGGCCACGGAACCGCTGGCGCTGAGGCTCAGTCCGGTGTCATCGACCGAGTCGGTGATGGTGGTCACTGCTGGCGTAGCGTTCGGCACCAGATTTTCGAAGTTGCCACCGGTAGCGCCAGTGATCGTGGTGCTGACGGTGCTGCC
>NZ_JBSICA010000061.1:0-3363 GCF_058245595.1 Pseudomonas sp. UF-293
TAGATCGTTCTTTAAAAATTTGGGTATGTGATAGAAAGATAGACTGAACGTTACTTTCACTGGTAACGGATCAGGCTAAGGTAAAATTTGTGAGTTCTCTTAGTTGAGAAATTCGAATTTTCGGCGAATGTCGTCTTCACAGTATAACCAGATTGCTTGGGGTTATATGGTCAAGTGAAGAAGCGCATACGGTGGATGCCTTGGCAGTCAGAGGCGATGAAAGACGTGGTAGCCTGCGAAAAGCTTCGGGGAGTCGGCAAACAGACTTTGATCCGGAGATGTCTGAATGGGGGAACCCAGCCATCATAAGATGGTTATCTTGTACTGAATACATAGGTGCAAGAGGCGAACCAGGGGAACTGAAACATCTAAGTACCCTGAGGAAAAGAAATCAACCGAGATTCCCTTAGTAGTGGCGAGCGAACGGGGACTAGCCCTTAAGTGGCTTTGAGATTAGCGGAACGCTCTGGAAAGTGCGGCCATAGTGGGTGATAGCCCTGTACGCGAAAATCTCTTGGTCATGAAATCGAGTAGGACGGAGCACGAGAAACTTTGTCTGAATATGGGGGGACCATCCTCCAAGGCTAAATACTACTGACTGACCGATAGTGAACTAGTACCGTGAGGGAAAGGCGAAAAGAACCCCGGAGAGGGGAGTGAAATAGATCCTGAAACCGTATGCGTACAAGCAGTGGGAGCAGACTTTGTTCTGTGACTGCGTACCTTTTGTATAATGGGTCAGCGACTTATTTTCAGTGGCGAGCTTAACCGAATAGGGGAGGCGTAGCGAAAGCGAGTCTTAATAGGGCGTCTAGTCGCTGGGAATAGACCCGAAACCGGGCGATCTATCCATGGGCAGGTTGAAGGTTAGGTAACACTGACTGGAGGACCGAACCGACTACCGTTGAAAAGTTAGCGGATGACCTGTGGATCGGAGTGAAAGGCTAATCAAGCTCGGAGATAGCTGGTTCTCCTCGAAAGCTATTTAGGTAGCGCCTCATGTATCACTGTAGGGGGTAGAGCACTGTTTCGGCTAGGGGGTCATCCCGACTTACCAAACCGATGCAAACTCCGAATACCTACAAGTGCCGAGCATGGGAGACACACGGCGGGTGCTAACGTCCGTCGTGAAAAGGGAAACAACCCAGACCGTCAGCTAAGGTCCCAAAGTTATGGTTAAGTGGGAAACGATGTGGGAAGGCTTAGACAGCTAGGAGGTTGGCTTAGAAGCAGCCACCCTTTAAAGAAAGCGTAATAGCTCACTAGTCGAGTCGGCCTGCGCGGAAGATGTAACGGGGCTCAAACCATACACCGAAGCTACGGGTATCATCTTCGGATGATGCGGTAGAGGAGCGTTCTGTAAGCCTGTGAAGGTGAGTTGAGAAGCTTGCTGGAGGTATCAGAAGTGCGAATGCTGACATGAGTAACGACAATGGGTGTGAAAAACACCCACGCCGAAAGACCAAGGTTTCCTGCGCAACGTTAATCGACGCAGGGTTAGTCGGTCCCTAAGGCGAGGCTGAAAAGCGTAGTCGATGGAAAACAGGTTAATATTCCTGTACTTCTGGTTATTGCGATGGAGGGACGGAGAAGGCTAGGCCAGCTTGGCGTTGGTTGTCCAAGTTTAAGGTGGTAGGCTGAGATCTTAGGTAAATCCGGGATCTTAAGGCCGAGAGCTGATGACGAGTTACCCTTTGGGTGACGAAGTGGTTGATGCCATGCTTCCAAGAAAAGCTTCTAAGCTTCAGGTAACCAGGAACCGTACCCCAAACCGACACAGGTGGTTGGGTAGAGAATACCAAGGCGCTTGAGAGAACTCGGGTGAAGGAACTAGGCAAAATGGCACCGTAACTTCGGGAGAAGGTGCGCCGGTGAGGGTGAAGGACTTGCTCCGTAAGCTCATGCCGGTCGAAGATACCAGGCCGCTGCGACTGTTTATTAAAAACACAGCACTCTGCAAACACGAAAGTGGACGTATAGGGTGTGACGCCTGCCCGGTGCCGGAAGGTTAATTGATGGGGTTAGCTAACGCGAAGCTCTTGATCGAAGCCCCGGTAAACGGCGGCCGTAACTATAACGGTCCTAAGGTAGCGAAATTCCTTGTCGGGTAAGTTCCGACCTGCACGAATGGCGTAACGATGGCGGCGCTGTCTCCACCCGAGACTCAGTGAAATTGAAATCGCTGTGAAGATGCAGTGTATCCGCGGCTAGACGGAAAGACCCCGTGAACCTTTACTATAGCTTTGCACTGGACTTTGAATTTGCTTGTGTAGGATAGGTGGGAGGCTTTGAAGCGTGGACGCCAGTTCGCGTGGAGCCATCCTTGAAATACCACCCTGGCAACTTTGAGGTTCTAACTCAGGTCCGTTATCCGGATCGAGGACAGTGTATGGTGGGTAGTTTGACTGGGGCGGTCTCCTCCTAAAGAGTAACGGAGGAGTACGAAGGTGCGCTCAGACCGGTCGGAAATCGGTCGTAGAGTATAAAGGCAAAAGCGCGCTTGACTGCGAGACAGACACGTCGAGCAGGTACGAAAGTAGGTCTTAGTGATCCGGTGGTTCTGTATGGAAGGGCCATCGCTCAACGGATAAAAGGTACTCCGGGGATAACAGGCTGATACCGCCCAAGAGTTCATATCGACGGCGGTGTTTGGCACCTCGATGTCGGCTCATCACATCCTGGGGCTGAAGCCGGTCCCAAGGGTATGGCTGTTCGCCATTTAAAGTGGTACGCGAGCTGGGTTTAGAACGTCGTGAGACAGTTCGGTCCCTATCTGCCGTGGACGTTTGAGATTTGAGAGGGGCTGCTCCTAGTACGAGAGGACCGGAGTGGACGAACCTCTGGTGTTCCGGTTGTCACGCCAGTGGCATTGCCGGGTAGCTATGTTCGGGAAAGATAACCGCTGAAAGCATCTAAGCGGGAAACTTGCCTCAAGATGAGATCTCACTGGAACCTTGAGTTCCCTGAAGGGCCGTCGAAGACTACGACGTTGATAGGTTGGGTGTGTAAGCGCTGTGAGGCGTTGAGCTAACCAATACTAATTGCCCGTGAGGCTTGACCATATAACACCCAAGCAATTTGCGAACTCGAAAGAGACCAGATTGCGGTGTGTGAAGACGAAACGAACCGAAAGTTCGAAGCGCACAAACACCGAAAGCTATCACATACCCAATTTGCTGAAGCGAGGCCATCTGGTCACGAGTCAGTACCCGAATTTCTTGACGACCATAGAGCGTTGGAACCACCTGATCCCATCCCGAACTCAGCAGTGAAACGATGCATCGCCGATGGTAGTGTGGGGTTTCCCCATGTGAGAGTAGGTCATCGTCAAGATTAAATTCCGAAACCCCAATTGCGAAAGCA
>NZ_JBSICA010000063.1:0-1651 GCF_058245595.1 Pseudomonas sp. UF-293
CAGTTGCTGTCGTTGCGCTACCCGGACAGCAGCCGCCATCGCTGGGTGTGGAATGAGCTCGGCCAGCTCATCGAAGAAACCCTGCCCGATGGCGGCGTGCGGCGCTTTTCCTACGACGCGCTGGGCCGGCGGATTACCACTCAGAACGAATTGGGTGTTGTCAGCCGTCAGCAGTGGGACGCCGCCGGCCGACTGATCCTGACGACTTCTCCTACGGGCAGCACGCGCGCCTACAGCTACGGCGCCTACGGCCAGATCACCGCTGAGCGCGACGAGCTCGGGCGCATCACCCGCTACGAATATGACGACGACCTGCATCTGGTCTCACGACGGATCAACCCCGACGGCACCCGCGTGCAGTATCGCTATGACCATGCGCGGCTGTTGCTGACCGAGATTGAAAACGAATCGGGCGAAAAATACCGACTGGATTACACGCCGACCGGATTGATCCGACAGGAAACCGGGTTTGATGGGCGGCGGACTGCCTACGCCTACGACCTCAATGGTCATCTGCTGGAGAAAACCGAGTTTGGTGATTTCGGTCCCAGTTTGGTCACCCACTACCGGCGCGACAAGGCCGGGCGTTTGCTGGTCAAAACCCTGCCCGATGGCGCCAAGATCCGCTACGACTACGACCGCCTCGGGCGCTTGGTTGCTGTCGATGATGGCCAGAACCATCCGCTGGCCTTCGAGTACGACCGTCAGGATCGCTTGATCACCGAACACCAAGGCTGGGGCACCTTACGCTACGCCTATGACGCCTGCGGTCAGCTCAAACGCCTGCGCCTGCCGGACAGCAGCAAGCTTGATTATCACTACGCCAAGGGCGGTGCGCTGTCAGCCATCGACCTCAACGGCACGCCGCTCACGCGTCACGTCTATCAGTCCGGTCGCGAACAGCAACGCCAGCAGGGACTGCTGCTCAGCGAATATACCTACGACGATCAGGGCCGCTTGCTTGCCCACGCTGTAGGTCATCGCCACGCTTCGCTGTACCGCCGCGATTATGCCTACAGCGCCAATGGCAATCTCGAGCACATTGCCGACAGCCGCCACGGCCAGCGCACCTACGGCTACGACGCCCTCGACCGGTTGATTCGGGTACGTCACTCGCGCGACGAACTGCCCGAATCCTTCGCCCACGACCCGGCCGGCAACCTGCTGATGCAGGACCGCCCGGGCCCTGCGCAGATCAAGGGCAATCGCCTGCTGATGCAGGGCGACCGCCATTACGACTACGACGCCTTCGGCAACCTGATCCGCGAACGCCGTGGCCACGGCCAGACCCTGGTCACCGAATACCGCTACGACTGCCAGCACCGCCTGATCGGCCTGACCCGCCCCGACGGCCAGACCGCCACGTATCACTACGACGCCTTCGGCCGGCGGATCCGCAAAACCGTCGACGGTGTCGTCACCGAATTTTTCTGGCAAGGCGAACACCTCGTCGCCGAAAGCAGCACCACGCAATACCGCAGCTTCCTCTACGAACCCGGCACCTTCCGCCCGTTGGCGATGCTCGACGGCAAAGGCCCGAAAAAAGCCTGCCCCTTCTACTACCAACTCGACCACCTCGGCACCCCACAGGAACTCACCGACTACAGCGGCGAAATCGTCTGGTCCGCGCAATACGACGCCTACGGCAAAG
>NZ_JBSICA010000064.1:0-1650 GCF_058245595.1 Pseudomonas sp. UF-293
CGGTACGTGTCAAGGTAACTGTCGCCTTGGTCTTGCGGTTGCTAGTCCATTGCGCCCTTAATTTCAGAGCGCTCAGGATTTAAATAAACGGCATCTGCCAGCTTCCAGTTGCGTGTGCGAGTGCTCCACCGGCTTGGGTTGGTTCGCCTGGCGTCCTCATAAAGCTCTGCCCTGGCTTGTAATAGGGCGGTTGCTTTGCCCTCGTGCCGTTGGTTTGGCGTGACGTATTTCAAGGCGCTGTGGCGATGATCTTCGTTGTACCAATCGATGAAACTCTGCACCCAAAGCCTTGCATCAGTGACCGTATCAAATGGTTGATCCGGCCAAAGCGGGCAATACTTTGCAGTGCGAAAAAGTGCTTCGGCGTAAGCATTGTCATTGCTCACTCTTGGCCGGCTAAAAGAAGGTTCTACGCCCAGCGCGACCATGCTTTCACGCAACAAAGAACCTCTCATCACATGTCCGTTATCTGAGTGCAACACCAACGGACGACCTGCGGTCTGTTCGCGTAAACATCCCTTTGTGAGCAGTTCACAGGCGTGTTCGGCGCTCTCTACCTCGTGGACTTCATTGGCGACCAGTTTGCGGCTGTAGACGTCCTTCACCATGTACCAGTAGAAAAAGCGGCCCTTAACTGTGCTCGGCAACCAGGTGATATCCCAGCACCACACCTGATTGGGACCATCAGCGCGATGCGTCGTCAGTACTCTGCGTTTTGGGGCTTTGGCCCGGCCGCGACGCACGCTTTGATCAGCGGCTTTTAATAAGCGATAAAACGTTGATTCTGAAGCCAGATAGATACCTTCATCAGCCAGTTTGGGAACAATTTGGTGTGGGGTCAGGCTGGCGTATCCAGCCTGATTGGCGGCATCCAGCACTGCTTGACGCTCCGTATCACTGAGCTTGTTAGCCGGAGCTGCACGTTGAGCTAACTGTCGCCCGTCACACTCAGAGTGTTGCCAGCGTTGAACTGTGCGCAGACTCAGACCCAGTTCATTGCAAGCGCGGTATCGACGAGCGCCATTCAGCACTGCGTCGGCAATCAACTTCATGGCTTGCGTACGATCAGAGGCGTTGATCAGTCTTCCTTGTCCTTGCCCCAGATCGCATTGGCTTTTTTTCTGAGCTCCAGCAACGCCACCGCCTCTGCACGACTGGCATCAGACTGAATCAGTTGGCGCTCAAGTACTTTGATGCGCCGTTGCTCGGCCGTTTTTGAAGTTCGAGAGGTGAGATCAACAACGGGATTAGCGTTTTGGCATGCCACTCGCCACTGTTGGATTTGCTCAGGGTAAATGCCTTTGATTCGGCAATATTGAGAGATCTCGACCTCGCTCAACGGCGCGGTTTCCATGACGGCATTGAATTTATCGGCGCTAGACCATTGGTCACTGGTCTTGCCGTTTCCCGGAACAATTAAGCCTTTGTCTCTAGCCATTTGTCTCCAGTTTCGCAGTGACTGTGGCGTGAGATTGAGTGCAGAGGCAAGTTCCGCCACTGATCGATTGAGTGGCGGCATCATTTGCAGAACGACCCAGTCTTTGAAGTCGTTGTCGTAGCGTTTACCCATTTTGGACATTGTTAAGCACCTTCGCCCTCTTGAGTAGTTGAGTCAATCAACAAGGGCGACAGGTAGCCTGACACGGAGGG
>NZ_JBSICA010000065.1:0-1238 GCF_058245595.1 Pseudomonas sp. UF-293
CGCGAATGCGGTGAGCCAGACACATTAATGTTGACTGGCACACCGCATTCGCGAGCAGGCTCGCTCCCACAGGTTAGATACTCGTCAGAGTCAGATCCCCTGCGGCATCTCTTCCCCACCCAGCGCTTCCACCAGTGCCGGCAGGAAGTCGCCGAAGGTCAGCATCATCAGGGTGAAGCTGGCATCCAGTTGGCCCAAAGCTTCATCACCACCGTCCTGTTCCGCCTGATCCTGCAACAGATCTTCGAACTTCAGGCGCTTGACGGTCATCTTGTCGTCGAGCATGAACGACAGTTTGTCCTGCCAGGCCAGCGACAGCTGAGTGACGACTTTGCCGGTGCTCAGGTGCAGCTGGATTTCTTCGCTGGTCAGGTCCTGACGCTTGCAACGGACGATGCCGCCGTCTTCGTGGGTGTCGCGCAGTTCGCACTCGTCCAGCACGTAGAAATCGTCGGCGGCTTTCTGCGTGGTGACCCACTCGGTCATCACCGCAGTCGGTGCCATTTTCACGGTCAGCGGACGCACGGGCAGGGTGCCGATCACTTCGCGCAGCGTCGACAGCAGGTCTTCGGCGCGTTTCGGGCTGGCCGAGTTGACCAGGATCAGGCCCTGTTTCGGCGCGATCGCGGCGAAGGTCGAGGAACGACGAATGAATGCGCGCGGCAGGAACGCCTGGATGATTTCATCCTTGATCTGATCGCGTTCCTTCTTATAGACCTTGCGCATCTGCTCGGCTTCGATCTCTTCGACCTTTTCCTTGACCGCGTCACGCACGACGCTGCCAGGCAGAATACGTTCTTCCTTGCGCGCAGAGATCAGCAGGAAATCGCCGCTGACATGCACCAACGGCGCATCTTCGCCCTTGCCGAACGGTGCGACGAAACCGTAAGTGGTCAGCTCCTGGCTTGCACACGGCCGCGCCAGTTTGGTCGCCAGTGCAGTTTCCAGCGCCTCGGCATCGACAGGCAGGTCTTGGGTCAGGCGATAGATCAGCAGGTTCTTGAACCACATGGGGTGAGTCACTCCTTTATACAAAGGGGGGCATTATTGTCTTCGCCGGGGCATAGGCCAACCCTTCTCTAAGCCTTTGGAAGGCCTCGGAAAATTATTTAAAAAAGTGCTTGCCAGAGGTGGGGGTGCTCCGTAGAATGCGCGCCACACCGAAGCGAAGGGTGATTAGCTCAGCTGGGAGAGCGTCTGCCTTACAAGCAGAATGTCGGCGGTTCGATCCCGTCATC
>NZ_JBSICA010000066.1:0-1211 GCF_058245595.1 Pseudomonas sp. UF-293
GCCGATGATCTTCGGCACGCTGAGGTTCTGGAAGATGCGCTGGTTGATGCGGTGCGCCAGATACGCCAGTTGTGGGCGCAGCGTCACCGAATAACGGGTCAGACGCTTGCCGGAATCGCCTTGTGCGGCGCGGTAGATCTGGCCATGAATGCCGCTGCCGTCAGGCGACAGCTGCAGAAAGGCCGGTTTGTGCAGCAGGGTTTCGAGGTCCAGCGACGGCTGCTCACTAACCAGCTCCACCTCAAAGACAAAAGGCTGGCTGATGGCTTCCCGGCCTTGCAGGGTGAATACCTGAAAGTCAGCGGAAAGCCCTTCGATGGTCAGGGCAAAGTGGGTTTCATTGGCCGGCGCGAACATCCCTTGTTCCTCGTGCTGTACAGCGGCGCTCGTCGACGACCGCAAAAAAAGCGGCTCAACGTACGCGAAATTCTGGAGGGGCGTAAACAACATCGACCAGCAGAGCTGGCCGATGCGTGTAACGGTCAGCCGTAATTAAACGACTGGAGCACGCCAGTCATCGGAACCCGAAGTACCGGATACTTCGTGGGTCCAGGTGATTTTGCGGTAGGTGAACTGCACTTCTTCCAGGTGGGTGAAGTGCGCGTTGCCTGGATCCTGGCAGTTGTGCATTTTGTTGTTGATGGCGACGATGATCGCGTCTTCCAGTTTGGTGGTGTAGTAGTGCTCTTGGGTGCCTTGAGCCGAAGTGCGGTACCACTGGATAACGATTTCGCTCATGCGCTCGCCGGAAGTCAGAGCTGCTTGCAGCAGTGGCGAAGCCTTGTCGTAAACCTTGGTGATCACAACTGGCTTGTGCACGCGCTGACCGGTTGGCTGACCGGATTGCGGGTCACGCGGGATGATCACGTCGTGGGTGAATGCCTGAACCATGACCTGGTCTTCGTGGCCTTCCTGGTAGGTGTTGCCAACGGAGTCGGCGGTGAAAGCGCCGGCAGTGATCAGGCCTTGTTTTTCGCCGGTAACCGACATGTACGCTGGTGTTGCCATGGGGTGCTCTCCTTGCGGATAAGGTTAGGGTGCCCGGAGGCGAAATCGCCCGGTGGGTGGCTGAGAGTTATCAAGGAGCGTGCCAGGTTTTGCGCGGTGCCCGAATGGCGGGGACTTGAGGGCTGTGGATTCAGAAATGGCCGGGTTTTCACCGCGATAACCGGGAGAAAGTGCGCAAGAAGTTGCGCGGTACTGCGCAACAT
>NZ_JBSICA010000067.1:0-1115 GCF_058245595.1 Pseudomonas sp. UF-293
CGGGCCGAGCGATCCGGCAGTTCGTCAATCGGGCTTAACGCTGCCGCAAGGCGGCCTTCGAACAGCGCCAATTGCGTGCGCACGCGGACGATTTCCTGCTGCAATTCCATCGCCCGGGCGGTTTTGTGGCCCTGGCGGTTTTTGTTGTGGGTGAGCTGGTTGCGTTCGCGGTTGAGGGTTTTCAGGTAGTCGCGTTCGCGCAGCACTTCCTTGATCGTGGCTTGCAGCGCCGCTTGTTCCGCCGGGGTGGACACGGTGAAGGTCACGCCGCTGGTTCGCGCGGCGTCGAAGACGCGCAGGCGCAGGGCTTTGGGTAAGCGCTGGAACAGTTCGTCGAGGTCGGGGATTTTCTCGCCGGCAAGATCGAAGCCTTCCAGCGCCCGGCTCAGGCCGAGGTTCAGCGCCGGGCTGTAGGTGTCTTGCACGGCATCGGCGAGGACTCGGCTGTGTGCCGGCAGGTCGTCCAGCGCGGGCAACTGCGGCTGCTCGATGCTCTGCAATTTGGCCAGCCAGTCCGGCAGGTTGTTGAACATCGCCATGCCAGCGTTGAACAGCGTTGAATATTGCCCGGCCTGTTCGGTCTGCAAACGCAGCGGCAAGGTGTAGAACAGCGGGCGGGTCAGTTGCGGGTGTTGCTCGAGGTATCCGAGCATTTGCTCATTGGCCGCGTCGCTGCGGCCGATGTCCTTGAGACAGGCATATTCGCTGGCGAGCGCCTGATCGATCTGCACTTGCCCGTCGAAATACCACGCCGAGCGATGGAAACGCCCGGCGCACAGCAGTTGCGCGCGATCGGCGGTGATGCGTTCGAGCAGGCGATTCCAGCGTCCGAGGTTGTCGCGATGACTGTTCAGCACCTCGTCCATGGCCGGACGGTCGATCAGATCGTTGATGCCGCGCTTGCCGCTGAGCAGCGGGCCGTCGAGCACGTCTTTCATGCGCCGGCTCTGATCCTTGCCGAGGTCGACCAGTGTGCTCAGGTGGCGCTCGACGAAATCGGCCGGGGCGACTTCGAGAAAATATTCACGGGTGTAAAAGCGTCGGTCCGCCTCGGCGGTGACGCGAGCGTGCGCGGTGAAATCCGGGGCGACGCCGTCGAAACGGTTCAGCGCCAG
>NZ_JBSICA010000068.1:0-691 GCF_058245595.1 Pseudomonas sp. UF-293
TCGGTCACGCTGAGCGGCAAGGCGTTCGCCAATCAGAAGGTCGAAATCTTCGACGGGGTCACCTCGAAAGGGGAGGCCCCAGTCAATGCCAGCGGCGACTGGACGTTGCCGCTGTCGGCACTGAGCGTCAGCGCTCACAGCATCACGGTCAAGGCGTTGTACGGCAGTAATCCGGTGTCGGCGGCGCGGACCTTTACCGTGGCGGTGGCCACGGCGCCGACCATTACCTCGGTCAGGGATTCCGTCGGTGAAATCGCGGCGGGTGGCACGACGTTCGATACCTCGGTCACGCTGAGCGGCAAGGCGTTCGCCAATCAGAAGGTCGAAATCTTCGACGGGGTCACCTCGAAAGGGGAGGCCCCAGTCAATGCCAGCGGCGACTGGACGTTGCCGCTGTCGGCACTGAGCGTCAGCGCTCACAGCATCACGGTCAAGGCGTTGTACGGCAGTAATCCGGTGTCGGCGGCGCGGACCTTTACCGTGGCGGTGGCGACGGCGCCGACCATTACCTCGGTCAGGGATTCCAAAGGCGAGGTCGCGGCGGGTGGCACGACGTTCGATACGTCGGTCACGCTGAGCGGCAAAGCGTTCGCCAATCAGAAGGTCGAAATCTTCGACGGGGTCACCTCGAAAGGGGAGGCCCCAGTCAATGCCAGCGGCGACTGGACGTTGCCGCTGTCGGCACTGAGCG
>NZ_JBSICA010000069.1:0-620 GCF_058245595.1 Pseudomonas sp. UF-293
GTGCAGGCGACGATCACCGGCGCTACCGGTGGTAACTTCGAAAATCTCGTGCCGAGCACCACTCCAGCGGTCACTCAGGTCACTGACACCATCGATACCTCGACCGTCAAACTGACCGCCGATACATCGGTCGCTGAAGGCGGCACTGTCACCTACACCGCCACTGTGGGCGCGCCGGTAACCGGTTCGCCTGTCGTCGTGACTCTGGCCAACGGCCAGACCATCACCATCGGCGTCGGTCAGACCACTGGCACCGCAACCGCTGTTGCTTCGAACGATGCGCTGACCGGTAATGCGCCGATCACCAACTCGATCACCAACGTCAGCGGCGGCAATTTCGAAGATCTGGTGGCGGACAAAACTCCGGTCTCGACTTCTGTCACCGACGTTACCGACACCACCAACCTTTCGCTGAGTGCGACCGGTTCTGTGGCCGAAGGTGGTTCGATTGTTTACACCGCTACACTGACCAACGCCGCTGGCTCGCCAGTGATCGTGACCCTGTCGAACGGTGCTGTGATCACCATCAAGGCTGGCGAAACCACCGGCACCGCAACTGTTCCTGCGCCATCCGATGACGTTTACAAAGACGCCGGTTCCGTCCAGGCGACGATCACCAG